>NZ_VTQF01000008.1:0-69884 GCF_008763935.1 Streptococcus mitis | reverse complement strand
TCCTCATGGGAATCACTTCCACTATATTCCGAAGAGTGATTTGTCTGCCAGTGAATTAGCTGCAGCCCAGGCCTTCTTATCTGGAAAAGGTGGCCAATTAAGTACGGTTGAATATCGTTCAAGCAGAGCTGAAACAAGATCTAGTGTGAGAATGAGTCAATCTGAGGCTCCTCAAGATTCTGCCAAATCTCCTGAAAGTCAAAGTGAGGATTTAGCTAGTCTCCTTCAAGAATTATACGCCTTGCCACTTAGCCAACGTCATGTGGAGTCTGATGGATTAGTATTTGACCCAGCACAGATTACAAAACGTACTGCCAATGGTGTGGCAGTTCCTCACGGAGATCATTTCCATTTCATTCCTTATTCGCAAATGTCTGCCTTGGAAGAAAAATTGGCTCGAAATCTGCCAATTGGAGGTCAGCCAGTTCAAAGTCATTCTAATAATACGAAACCAAGCAGTCCTGAGAGAACAAGTTCAACACCAAGTTCAACCATTAAACCAAACTTTAATCTCAATACGCCGGCACCGAATCGAGCAACTGGAGGTGCCTATACAACGGATGATGGGTATGTCTTTAGTCCGACAGATGTGATTGAAGATACAGGTGACGCTTTTGTTGTACCGCACGGCAATCATTTCCACTATATACCTAAGAGTGATTTGTCTGCAGGAGAATTGGCTGCTGCTCAAGCCTATTGGAATGGTAAACAGTCTCATTCTGCTACAAGTTCAAGTAAACCAAGTAGTGATAATGCTAAACCAACCCAACCAAGTTTGACAGAGACTCCAAACCTGACTGTCACTCCAACTTATCATCAAGACCAAGGGGAAGATATCCCAACACTTTTAAGTGAATTGTATGCCAAACCTTTGTCAGAACGCCATGTGGAATCGGATGGACTAGTCTTTGATCCGGCACAAATCACCAAACGTACAGCTAACGGTGTTGCAGTGCCTCACGGAGACCACTATCACTTTATCCCTTATTCACAAATGTCTGATTTAGAGAAGAAGATTGCTAGAATTATTCCGTTAAAAGGGCAAAATGGATTAAATCAAATTGGTACAGATATTAAACCTTTAGTATCAAAAGAAGTAGTTCATAAGTTCTTAGGACAACCAATCAAAGCTTATGGAAAAGGTTTAGATGGTAAACCTTATGATACGAGTGATGGATACATATTTACCAAAGATTCCATCGATTCTGTTGATAAATCAGGTGTTATTGCCAAACACGGTGATCATTTCCATTATATGGGATATGGTGAATTAGAACAATTCGAATTGGATGAAGTTGCTAAATGGATTCAAGAAACTGGTAAAAATCCCGATGACATCGTTTCTTCAGTTCACTCAGATGAGAAGGAAAGACCAAAGTTTGATTATAAAAAAGTAACTAGTAAAGTTTCTAGAAATAGTAAAGTTGGTTATATAATTAATGAAGGTGGTAAAGATTATTTTTATTCACGTGAAGAACTCGATCTTACTCAAATAGCTTTTTCTGAGCAGGAACTAATGCTTAAAGATAAAGATAATTATCGTTATGATATTGTAGAAACAGAAATTAAACCAAGATTAGCTGTTGATGTATCTAGCTTGCCTATGCATGCAGCCAATACTACGTATGATACTGGAACTTCCTTCATTATTCCGCATATCGATCACATTCACGTCGTACCTTATTCTTGGTTAAATAGTGAGCAAATAGCAACTATAAAATATGTAATGCAACATCCTGATGTGCGTCCTGAAGTTTGGTCAAAACCAGGTCATGATGATGCTGGATCTGTTATTGCTAATGTAACTCCTCTTGAAAAACGTCCTGGAATGAAGAACTGGCAAATTATCCATTCTGCGGAAGAAGTTCAGAAAGCACTTAAAGAAGGCAAGTTTGCAACTCCTGATGGATATATTTTTGATCCTCAGGATGTATTGGCAAAGGGAACCTATATTTGGGCAGATAAATCTTTCAGTATTCCAAAAGCTAGTGGTGATTCATTGAGAAGTATCAATCAGTCTGATTTATCAGATAAAGAGTGGAAACAAGCTCAAGAGTTGATAGCTAAAAGAAATGAAGAAAAAGAAACAACAAATGATTCTTCTAATTCACATCTAGTTTCTTCAGATAAGAAATCGGAAACAAAGAAAGATGCAACGGATTCAAACAAAGTTGATGAACAACCAAAGGATAATAAATCTCAAAATGAGGCAGATGCGACTAGCAGCAATCCTTCAGTCGAAAAAGTTGGTGAAGAAGAAAAATCACATGCAGAAAATAAAGAAGATGATTATGATGATATACCAGATTATGGATTAGATAAGGATACTTTAAAAAATCATATAAATCAAATAGCACAAATTGCTCAAATTGATTCTAAATATCTTATTTTTTCATCAGAAGGAGTTCAGTTTTATAATAAGAATGGGGATTTAGTAACCTATGATATTAAAACTCTTAAGCAAATAAAACCTTAGAATATTTTGACTAATGAGCATCTAGTTGAAAGGATATTGTTCTATTATTGGATAGAATAATGTCCTTTTATTTGTTAATAAAAAGATGAAATTTCCTGTCTAAAAAATGAAGAAAGGATTCTTAAAGTAATAATTTTATTCTCTTTCACTAAAAATCTTGACAGTTAAGCTTAAAAAAGGTAAACTATTTACTGGTTAATTAATTGGTTAAATAACCAGTTTAAAAAAACTGTTTAACCGAGAAAAAGAAGTTAAGAAAAGCTTCATCATTTATTGAAATGAGGGATTTATGAAATTCAGTAAAAAATATATAGCAGCTGGATCAGCTGTTATCGTATCCTTGAGTCTTTGTGCTTATGCACTGAACCAGCATCGATCGCAGGAAAATAAGGACAATAATCGTGTCTCTTATGTGGATGGTAGCCAGTCAAGTCAGAAAACTGAAAACCTGACACCAGATCAGGTCAGTCAAAAAGAAGGAATTCAGGCTGAGCAAATTGTCATCAAAATTACAGATCAGGGCTATGTAACGTCACACGGTGATCACTATCATTACTATAATGGTAAAGTTCCTTATGATGCCCTCTTTAGTGAAGAACTTCTGATGAAGGATCCAAACTATCAACTTAAGGACGGAGATATTGTCAATGAGGTCAAGGGTGGCTATATCATCAAGGTCGATGGAAAATATTATGTCTACCTGAAAGATGCAGCTCATGCTGATAATGTTCGAACCAAGGATGAAATCAATCGTCAAAAACAAGAACATGTCAAAGATAATGAGAAGGTCAGCTCAGATGTTGCTGTAGCAAGATCTCAGGGACGCTATACGACAGATGATGGCTATGTCTTTAATCCAGCTGATATTATCGAAGATACGGGTGATGCTTATATCGTTCCTCATGGAGGTCACTATCACTATATTCCAAAAAGTGATTTGTCTTCTAGTGAGTTAGCAGCAGCAAAAGCTCATTTAGCTGGCAAAAATACGCAACCAAGTCAGTTAAGCTATTCTTCAACAGCTAGTGATAATGACACGCAATCTGTAGCACAAGGCTCAACTAGCAAGCCAGCGAATAAAGCTGAAAATCTCCAAAGTCTTTTGAAAGAACTCTATGATTCACCTAGTGACCAACGTTACAGTGAATCAGACGGTCTGGTTTTTGACCCTGCTAAGATTATCAGCCGTACGCCAAATGGAGTTGCGATTCCGCATGGCGATCATTATCACTTTATTCCTTACAGCAAGCTCTCTCCTTTAGAAGAAAAGATTGCTAGAATGGTGCCTATCGGTGGAACTGGTTCTACGGTCTCTACAAATGAAAAACCTCATGGAGTAGCGTCTAGTCTAGGAAGTCTTCCAAGCAGTCCATCTACTTTGAATCATCCTTCCTTGCTTACAAATAAGGCTATCTCTTCAACATCTGATGGTTATATCTTTAATTCTAAAGATATTGTCGAAGAAACTGCTACAGCTTATATTGTAAGACATGGCGATCATTTCCATTACATTCCTAAGGCGAACCAAATTGGTCAACCGACTCTTCCAAACAATGGCCTAACAACACCTTCGCCATCTCTTCCAGTCAATCCAGGAAATTCACATGATGAACATGAAGAAGGTGGACACGGCTTTGATGCCAATCGTATTATTGCTGAAGATGAAGCAGGATTTATCATGAGTCACGGCGACCATAATCATTACTTCTTCAAGAAGGATTTGACTGCTGATCAAATCAAGGCAGCGCAAGACCACTTGAAAGGGGCAAATACAGCAACACCAAATCCAGCTCATGATGACGATCACGATGAAGATCATCATGGACACCATCATGATGAAGACCATGATCACGGTTTTGACGCTAATCGTGTCATCAGTGAGGATGAAGCAGGATTTATCATGAGTCACGGCGACCATAATCATTACTTCTTCAAGAAGGATTTGACTGCTGATCAAATCAAGGCAGCGCAAGACCACTTGAAAGGGGCAAATACAGCAACACCAAATCCAGCTCATGATGACGATCACGATGAAGATCATCATGGACACCATCATGATGAAGACCATGATCACGGTTTTGATGCCGATCGTGTCATCAGTGAGGATGAGCAAGGTTTTGTCATGAGTCACGGCGACCATAATCATTACTTTTTCAAGAAAGACTTGACAGCAGACCAAATTAAGGCTGCACAAAACCATTTGAAAACACATCATGATGCAGAGCCTGTAAAACCTCTTGCTAAAACGGTAGAGTCTTTCTCAAGAGATGCTAGCGATGAAGAAAAGATTGCTTATATTTCGAAGACCTACGGTGTTCCACTTGAAGCGATTAGAATTTCAAACGGCTTCTTTGTCTTTGGAAATCCAGACCAAGCCTACGATCCAACTCATATCCACCCATATGCTGTTCGTAAGGAACATGTGCGTCTTCCGCTACAAACTGGCAATCCAGAACTTGATTTCCTAAATGAACTCTATACCACTGCTTTGCGAGATGGTGTGTCTCCTTATAGCTTACAGGTAGAAAATGGTAGTTTTGTGATTCCTCATGGCGATCACAATCACTACATCAAGGTTCAAACTAAGGGATATGAAGTGGCTTTGAAAAACAAGATTCCAGCCCTACAATCCAATTATCAACCTGGAGCTTTTGATGAGAAGGCAGTCTTGGAAAAAGTAGATCAACTTCTAGCTGATAGCAGAAGTATCTATAAAGACAAGCCTATTGAACAAAGACAGATTGAGTTAGCTTTAGGCCAGTTTACTGAAAGCATGAAGAAACTGGCAACTAACTCTACAGCAGGTTATCTTGCAACCCTTGATCTCTTTGATAAGCAATATATCCATATTGATGAAAGTGTCAAACCTGTTGAAACCAGTGCTCTAGATAAGAAATATCAGGCCTTGATTGATAAAATCAATACTCTGGATACAGACACTTTTGGACTTCCTAAGAAAGACCTTCTCGTTCGACTTCAAGAAGCTAAATTGGCTAAAGATGAGGCTGCTTTAGCAGCCGTTGAATCACAACTTCAAGCCTTGCAAGACTTTAATGATCGAACAGGTGTTACAACTGTAGAATACATCAAGTTTTTCTACGAACACGTAAATGACGGTCGTTTGAATGATGAACTTCGAAACAAAGTGGCTCAGTTGACTTGGACCTTGTATCAATCTCAATCCTTCCTAAAGGCAGCAGAATTGAACAAATTATTCCCAAGCATCTATCAGGCAAAACAAGAAGTGGAAGAAGCTTTGAAAGCTCAGCCAACTACTGCTAAATCGACTCAGACAGTTCTAGATACTGAAAAAGTTGATAATCAAAGTGCCAAGACAGCTATTTATGGCTTCTTGAAAGAATTGTACGGAGACTTTATGCCTGAAGAACATGTCAATCATGTTAGCAAGGAAGAAGTAGAAAGCCGCTTGAGCAAGGCAAATCAACTCTTGGAACAAATCCAAGAAGAAGGAATCAGACAATCCTTGGCAGAAGAAGTAGAAAATCTCAAAGTTGCTACAAACAAGGCTGATGCAGACTTGGATGAAGTAAATAGTCAGGTAAAAGATGTCTTGACTCGTATCGCTAGCGCCCTTCAACAAGAGAAGGAAAATGCTGAGCAAGATCCTCAGACACTTGTACTCTATCAAAAACTTTATGATATCCTCATGTCACTTCACGCTTACTTAGAAAACAATAAGGGTTCTGATGCAGACTTTGATAAAGTAGATGCATTACTAGATCAACTTTCTGCTAAGAGTAAAGATAAAGCCGCTTTACTTGAATTGACAAAAGCTATTCTAGTCTTGAATCAAGAAATCAAGTCAAAATCAAGTGCGAGTGAAGAAGCAACTCCAGCAACAAAAGCTGAATCGAATGCTGATAGCACAAGTGCAGAGAATCAACCAAATGTAGCTACAGAATCTAACAGTGAAACTGCAAGCGACGAAAACAAACCGAGCAACACAACAGATTCTAAACCTGCTGAACCAGCTTCAGAAAAGGAAACAACAGAATCTACAATAAGTACTGGAAATCAAGAAAAACCAGCATAATAAAAAGAAAGGCGAAGTAGCTGAGCTACCTCGTCTTTTTAGTCTTTATAAGCTACGATACCAATAATGGTATCAACTGCACGTTCCATTGTCTGAAGGCTGACGTATTCAAAACGTCCGTGCATATTTTCTCCTCCTGCAAAGATATTAGGAGTTGGGATTCCCATAAAGGAAATCTTAGAGCCGTCTGTCCCTCCACGGATTGGTTCGATTATAGGAGTGATCCCCAAATCTTCCATAACGGCTTTAGCAACGGTAACTGGAGTCATGTCTTTTTCAATTACTTCTTTCATATTGTAGTACTGGTCTGTCAAGTTTAGGGTGACACGGTCGCTACTAAGTTCTTGATTCATCTTATCAGCGATTGACTGCATAGCTGCTTTACGCGCTTCAAAGGCATCTTTTTCAAAATCACGAATGATGTAGCTTGCACGCGCCTCCTCGACACTACCTGTCACATCCATTAGATGGTAGAAGCCTTGGTAACCTTCAGTTAACTCAGGTCTGTCATTCTCTGGAAGTTGATTGTGAAAATCAATTGCTAGCTGAAGGGCATTGACCATCTGACCTTTGGCGGTACCAGGGTGGACATTGCGTCCTTGGAAATGCAATTCAGCACCCGCTGCTGAAAAGGTCTCGTACTGAAGTTCACCTAGTGGGCCACCATCAACTGTGTAGGCAAAATCAACATCAAAATCTTCTGCATCAAATTTATTAGCACCAACACCGATTTCTTCATCTGGACCAAAACCAACACGAATCTCACAGTGTTTGATTTCAGGGTGAGCAGTTAGATATTCAATAGCAGTCATAATTTCAGCAATCCCTGACTTGTCATCAGCACCTAGCAAGGTTGTTCCATCGGTTGTGATGAGCGTTTGTCCTGGATATTTCTCAAGACTCTTAAAGTCAGCTGAATCGAGTTTGAAACCAGAATTCCCTAGTTCAATCACACCACCATCGTAGTTTTCAATTACCTGTGGATTGACTCCTTCGGCATTAAAGTCAGCAGTATCCATGTGAGATATAAAGCCAATTTTTCGTGTTAAAGATGGATCATTGGCTGGCAAGGTCCCAATTGCAAAACCATTTGGTAGATAATAAACATTTTGTAGTCCAACACGTTTCATTTCAGGAATAAGAACATTTGTAGCAAAATCTACCTGACTCTGCGTACTTGGAGTAGTAGTAGAGTGTTCATCAGAGCGCGTGTTGACCTTAACGTAGGTCAAGAAGCGGTCCAAGAGATTTGGATAAGTCATAAAAAACTCCTTTTGAATTCATTTTTTCCATTGTATCATAGAAAAGAGAGAAAAACAAAAGACAGAAGTTAGGGAAATTCGCTATGTTGGCGTTTACTTATTAATGGATAAATGATAAAATAAACTTGATAAAAATATCACAAGGAAGCGATTATGAAAAAAGCAATTTTAATGATGACTTTCGGTTCGCCAGAAGAGATTACCTTTGAAGGTGTGGCTGATTTTTTCACAAATATTCGTCGTGGAGTGAGACCTCAAGACCACGAAATTCAGATTCTCTATGATAATTATGTACGAATTGGCGGCACGCCTCTGCAAAAAATTACCCGAGAAGAGGTTGCCTTGGTAGAAGCTAGGCTGGGGAATGAGTATAGTGTTTATTTTGCTAATAAGTTTTCTAGACCCTTTATCCCAGATGTAATAGGTCAGATGGAAGCAGACGGAATCGAGCAGTGTATTTGCTTGATTTTGGAGCCCCATTATTCTTTTTACTCTGTCATGGGATACGAGAAATTTTTAGAAAGCAAACAAATTAAATTTTTAGTTATCAAGGACTGGTATCAAGAAGAAGCGCTCTTAAACTATTGGGCAGATGAAATTGCTAAGATTTTAAAAGAAGAAGTAAAGCAGGATAGCTTTAAAGTCATCTTTTCAGCCCATAGTGTGCCCATTTTTGCCTTGGATTTTGGTGACCCCTATATCGACCAAATTTTCGAAAATAGCAAGCTAGTCGCTGAAAAACTAGGTTTGAGTTCTGAGCAATATACTAATACTTGGCAAAGTGAAAGTGATATCGGTATTCCATGGATTAAACCAGATGTTTTAGAGTATCTCAGAGAACGGAAAGAACATCCAGACCATTATATTTTTGTACCTATTAGTTTTATTAGTGAGCACATTGAAGTCTTGTTTGACAACGATGTGGAATGTTATGACTTGTGTCAGGAATTGGGGGTGAACTATCATCGTCCACCAATGCCAAATACAGATTCTCGTTTGATTGATGCCTTGGTTAATACAGTCAGAGCTAATGAACATCAAGAATTTAAGGAATTTCTCCCAGAAGAAGAAACCTTTGATGAGTTAGTTCCTTCAGATGAAACTAAAAATATCTTGGCCGAATCTCAAGATTTACAAATGCCAGAATTTGTAAAAAAATTGATTGAGAAAAAAGGTCGTGAAAATGTTAAGATGCCTTATCTTATTAAGAAAATGCTTGAGAAAGCAGGCAAGTTACCGAAAGAGTAAAGAAAAAAGGATTTAGCTTTGTGCTAGATCCTTTTAATCGATTATTTTTTCTCAAGAAGAGCTTTGATTTCTTGAAGTACTTCCAATTCAGTTGGTCCAGCTGGAGCTTCTTCAACAGTTTCTTCTTTCTTAGTAAGGCTTTGGGCTTTTTCCATAGCTTTAATAACGAAGAAGAGAACAGTACCTACAACAAGGAAGTTGATAATAGCACTCAAGAATTTACCATATGTAACACCATTCCATGCAAGCTCAGCGATGTTTTGTACTTTCGCAGCTTCCAAGGCTGGGTTCAATAGTAGAGGAGTGATGATATCATTTACAAATGAAGTAACGATTGCACCAAAAGCAGAGGCAATGATCACACCGACAGCAAGGTCAACAACATTACCACGAAGCAAAAATGCTTTAAGATCTTTTAACATTTTCATAATTCCTTTCCAAAATTTTTACTCTTGATTATATATTAATTAAGAAGTTCTTGCAAGCTATATGTTTAAAATTTTTCTTATTTTTTAAAAATAAATACCTTACTAAAAATGTAATTGAGGATAATTATCAAGAATTGTGAAATAACGGTTTCAATACTATTAACCTTGTCTATATTATTATTTACAAATTGCCCGATAATATTAGGAAACTGAGTTACAAAGATAAAAGTTAAAAACAAGTCTAAAAGAAAAGTAGAAAGACGTGCTATAGTAAATTTTACTAAACGAATTGACCAATTCTCTCTAGCTTGCTTAAAGACAAGCCTATCATTTGTAATAAATGCAAATAGGATACCGATACTATTTGCTAGTCCAGTAGCAAGGAGTTCTCTATGAGTTAGTTGATAAATGACTAATCTAGATAGAATGGAGACAAGAGTAGTTGCTATTCCAAAAAAAAGATAGGCTAAGAGCTCATTCACGAAGAGACTTTCAATGCGTTTTTTCATGCTTTAAGTATAGCATAAAGCAGGCTATTGTGCTATACTAGTAAGGTTGAATAAAGCAACCCTTGGTGCTTAGCTTCTTTCACCAAGCATATTACACGCGGATAATCCGCTAAAGGAGAAAAGATGAAAAAATTAACTATTCGTGATGTTGCAGATATCGCAATCGTCGCTGCTATCTATGTCGTTTTGACTGTCACACCGCCCCTAAATGCCATTAGCTATGGTGCTTATCAGTTCCGTATTTCAGAAATGATGAACTTTATGGCTTTTTACAATCCTAAGTACATCATCGGAGTTACTATCGGTTGTATGATTGCTAATTTCTTTAGCTTCGGACCGCTAGATGTCTTTGTTGGTGGTGGATCAACCTTAGTATTCCTCAGTCTAGGTGTTTGGCTTTTTGCAAAATATAGCAAGGATTACCTCTTTAACGGATTGATTCGAAAAGATCATTTCTTCTTTTCAATCCTCTTTTCAATTTCTATGTTTACTATCGCTGCCGAGTTGAATATCGTAGCGCAATTACCATTTTTCCTTACTTGGTTCACAACAGGGATTGGTGAATTTGCTTCATTAATTATTGGTGCGATTATCATTGGTAAAATTGGTCGTCGAATTGATTTAAGCAAATAGAAGAAGATAAGCTAGGTGGCTCTTACCTGGCTTTTTCTTATGGAAAATTTCTAAGGAAACTTGACAAGATTTTCTAACTATAGTATACTTTTTAAGTAAGCTGATTTAGCTCAGTTGGCAGAGCGCATCCATGGTAAGGATGAGGTCGCCGGTTCAATCCCGGCAATTAGCATAAAATAGACAGAAAAGCCCTTGATTTACAAGGGTTTTTGTTATGTATTTGTTATGTATGCATCAAATGTTTCAAAGATATTTCTATTCAGCTGTGTAAATGAAACTAAAAAGTTTCGTCTGTTGACAAAAGTCATTCTCTTTAGTAGAATAGTAGATGCGATGAGTCGATAGGTAGTCTTCGGACTACTATTGAGCATAAGGAGGTCATAACGCAGGAGCGGACCTTGATGAGTTGTGTGAACCTGCTCATCACATGAAGATGCCTCTTAGTCCCTAGTCTAGCGACTGGGGATTTTTATTTTCCAAAAAATGATGAAAAAGCTTTGCAATTCATGGAAAAAGTAGTATAATACTTCTATTATAGAAATTTTTAGAAAATTCCGAAAGAGGTTATTTATGGGATATACAGTTGCTGTAGTCGGCGCGACAGGTGCTGTCGGAGCTCAGATGATAAAAATGTTGGAAGAATCAACACTTCCAATCGATAAAATTCGTTACCTTGCTTCTGCACGTTCAGCAGGCAAGACTTTGAAATTTAAAGATCAAGATATTACGATTGAAGAAACGACTGAAACAGCTTTTGAAGGAATTGACATTGCTCTCTTTTCGGCAGGTGGTTCTACATCAGCTAAGTATGCACCATACGCAGTAAAAGCTGGCGCGGTAGTAGTAGATAATACATCTTACTTCCGTCAAAATCCAGATGTTCCTTTGGTTGTTCCAGAGGTCAATGCTCATGCACTTGATGCCCACCACGGGATTATTGCCTGCCCTAACTGTTCAACAATCCAAATGATGGTAGCTCTTGAGCCAGTTCGCCAAAAATGGGGATTGGACCGTATCATTGTTTCAACTTACCAAGCAGTTTCAGGTGCTGGTATGGGAGCAATTCTTGAGACACAACGTGAACTTCGTGAAGTTTTGAATGATGGAGTGAAACCACGTGATTTACATGCTGAAATCTTGCCTTCAGGTGGGGATAAGAAACATTATCCTATCGCCTTCAATGCTCTTCCACAAATTGATATCTTCACTGACAATGATTACACTTACGAAGAGATGAAGATGACTAAAGAAACTAAGAAAATTATGGAAGATGACAGCATTGCAGTATCTGCAACATGTGTACGTATTCCAGTCTTGTCAGCTCACTCTGAGTCTGTTTACATCGAAACAAAAGAAGTGGCTCCAATCGAAGAAGTAAAAGCAGCTATCGCAGCCTTCCCAGGTGCTGTCCTTGAAGATGATGTCGCTCATCAAATTTATCCTCAAGCTATCAATGCAGTGGGTTCACGTGATACCTTTGTTGGTCGTATCCGTAAAGACTTGGATGCTGAAAAAGGAATCCACATGTGGGTTGTTTCAGATAACCTTCTTAAAGGTGCTGCTTGGAACTCAGTTCAGATTGCTGAAACTCTTCATGAACGTGGCTTGGTTCGTCCAACAGCTGAATTGAAATTTGAATTAAAATAGTCATATCGTTTAGGAGTTCAGATGAACTCCTTCTTTGAAATAGAGAGGTGTTTTCATGTCTTATCAAGATTTAAAAGAGTGTAAAATCATCACAGCCTTTATTACCCCCTTCCATGAGGATGGTTCCATCAATTTTGATGCCATTCCAGCCTTAATTGAGCATTTATTAGCGCATCATACGGATGGAATTCTTCTCGCAGGGACCACTGCTGAGAGTCCAACCTTGACCCATGATGAGGAGTTGGAACTGTTTGCGGCTGTACAAAAGATTGTCAATGGACGTGTGCCTTTGATTGCGGGTGTGGGTACCAATGATACGCGTGACTCTATCGAGTTTGTCAAAGAAGTAGCAGAATTTGGTGGTTTCGCAGCTGGGCTTGCTATTGTTCCTTACTACAACAAACCTTCTCAAGAAGGGATGTATCAGCACTTTAAAGCCATTGCAGATGCTTCTGACCTGCCAATTATTATCTATAACATTCCAGGGCGTGTAGTTGTTGAATTGACTCCAGAAACTATGCTTCGTTTGGCTAACCATCCAAATATTATTGGTGTCAAAGAATGTACTAGCTTGGCTAATATGGCTTACTTGATTGAACACAAGCCTGAAGAATTCTTGATTTATACAGGTGAGGATGGAGATGCTTTCCATGCCATGAACCTTGGTGCTGACGGGGTTATTTCTGTTGCATCCCATACAAATGGGGATGAAATGCACGAGATGTTTACTGCCATTGCAGAAAGTGATATGAAGACAGCTGCAGCTATTCAACGCAAGTTCATTCCTAAAGTTAATGCTCTCTTCTCTTATCCAAGTCCTGCTCCAGTTAAGGCCGTTCTTAACTATATGGGATTTGAAGCTGGACCAACTCGTCTACCTCTTGTTCCAGCACCAGAAGAAGATGCCAAACGCATTATCAAGGTTGTTGTAGATGGTGACTACGAAGCGACTAAGGCAACTGTAACAGGTGTCTTAAGACCAGATTACTAATAATTACAATAAAATCCATGACCGAAACAACGATCATGGATTTTCCTATTTTCCTAAACAGAATTGGCTAAAAAGTTGGGTAATGAGTTCATCTGGTGCAGCATCCCCAGTGATTTCTCCGAGGATTTCCCAAGTACGAGTCAAGTCAACTTGAAGCAAGTCAACTGGCATACCTAGTTCCAGCCCTTCATTAACAGCTTGTAGGCTTTCAACGGCCTTCTCAATCAAGGAAATATGACGGGTATTTGACAAGTAAGTTGCGTCTTGCTCAACCAAACCAGCATTTTCAAAGAAGAGGTTGTTAATACGTTCTTCAATCTTATCAATATTTTGGTTTTTAAGGACTGAAATACGAATAACGTCTTCAGGTAGTTCCGAAGTTTCAATCGCTTCAGGCAGGTCGGTTTTATTAAGAAGAATAATACGGTTTGTATCTTGGCTAATCTCAAGAAGTTGTCGGTCTTGGGCAGTTAAGGGCTCGCTAGCGTTTAGTACTAGCAGAACCAAGTCAGCTTCCTTAAGAGCTTTTTTCGAACGCTCAACACCGATTTGTTCAACGATATCATCCGTTTCACGAATACCAGCTGTGTCAATCAATTTTAGAGGAACACCATTGATGTTGACGTATTCTTCGATGACATCTCGAGTTGTACCAGCAATATCGGTTACGATTGCCTTGTCTTCACGCAAGAGGTTGTTGAGAAGGCTTGATTTCCCAACATTGGGGCGTCCGATGATAGCAGTGGAAATTCCTTCACGGAGGATTTTGCCACGACGTGCTGTTCGAAGAAGATTAGTTAGTAATTGCTCAAACTCCATAGTCTTCTCACGGACAACAGCAGTAGTGGCTTCCTCAACATCGTCGTACTCAGGATAATCAATATTGACCTCGACTTGGGCAAGTGTATTGAGGATTTCTTGACGGGTATTATTGATAAGATTAGAAAGGGAACCATCTAATTGTTTGACCGCAATATTCATGGCCTTGTCTGTCTTGGCGCGGATGATATCCATGACCGCCTCAGCCTGAGTCAAGTCCACACGTCCATTTAGAAAGGCACGTTTGGTAAATTCACCAGGTTCAGCCAATCGAGCTCCTTCACGGATAGCTAGCTGGAGAATCTCATTGGTCACCGCAATCCCACCGTGGGTGTTAATCTCGATAATATCCTCACGAGTGAAGGTCTTTGGAGACTTCATAGCTCCAACCATAACCTCGTCCATGACTTTTCCTGTCTGAGGGTCAACGATGTGACCGTAGTTAAGTGTATGGCTAGCAACCTGACTCAAGTCTTTTCCTTTAAAAATCTTTTGCGCAATAGCAAAACTCTCTGTTCCGCTCAGGCGGACAATACCAATAGCCCCTTCACCTAATGGAGTAGAGATAGCAGCGATGGTATCAAATTCACGTGTAATCATAATGTTTCCTTTAATAAATAGCTCTTTTCTTGGAAATTTTTCCAAGTCTCTTTTCAAATTGTAACAAATTTGAACTATTTCTTCAATGGATGCTACTTGGAGATTGAAAAAGCCTAAGCAATTCTGCTTAAGCTAGATTATTTGGTGCGCATTTCACCTTGAGGGAAGTAAGTTCCTTCTGGCATGTCGTTGATGATGACATGGACAGCAGATTGAGGTGCTCCAGTGTTACGGACAACAGCTTCCGTCACTTCCTTAGCAAGAGCTTTCTTTTGCTCGAGCGTGCGTCCTTCAAATAAATCGATGCGTACAAATGGCATAATAGCTTCCTCCACTAGTTTTTGATTTCTTCTATTTTACCACATTTTGCCGTTTAAAGCTTAAGAAAATTATGATATACTAGAATGTAGCAAAAATTTAGAAATGGACGTGAAGTAAGAAACATGGCACAGTTGTATTATCGTTATGGGACCATGAACTCTGGTAAGACGATTGAGATTCTCAAGGTGGCCTATAACTATGAGGAGCAAGGAAAAGGTGTTGTGATTATGACCTCGGCTCTGGATACGCGTGACGGTGTTGGCTATGTGTCGAGCCGAATCGGTATGAAACGCCCTGCTCTTGCGATTGAGGAGTCGACGGATATCTTTGGCTATATCCGAGATTTACCAGAAAAACCTTACTGTGTGTTGGTCGATGAAGCCCAGTTTCTCAAGCGTCACCATGTTTACGACCTAGCTCGTGTTGTTGATGAGTTAGACATACCTGTCATGGCTTTTGGCTTGAAAAATGATTTTCGCAATGAACTGTTCGAAGGTTCCAAGTATCTCTTGCTCTTAGCAGACAAGATTGATGAGATTAAGACCATTTGCCAGTATTGTAAGAAAAAGGCGACTATGGTTTTGCGAACACAGGATGGATTACCCGTTTACGATGGAGAACAGATCCAGATTGGTGGTAATGAAACCTATATCTCAGTTTGCCGTAAACATTATTTTGCCCCTGAAATCAATAAGGAGAATGAAGAAAAATGAACATCTATGATCAACTACAAGCTGTAGAAGACCGTTATGAAGAATTAGGAGAGTTGCTCAGTGACCCAGATGTAGTTTCGGACACCAAGCGTTTCATGGATCTTTCCAAAGAAGAGGCTTCTACTCGTGATACGGTAACAGCCTACCGTGAGTATAAACAAGTCCTTCAAAACATCGTTGACGCTGAAGAAATGATTAAGGAATCAGGCGGAGATGCGGACTTGGAAGAAATGGCCAAGCAAGAACTCAAAGATGCCAAGGCTGAAAAAGAAGAATACGAAGAAAAACTCAAAATTTTGCTCCTTCCAAAAGATCCAAACGATGACAAGAATATCATCCTTGAAATCCGTGGAGCAGCTGGTGGAGATGAAGCAGCACTTTTTGCTGGGGATTTGCTAACCATGTATCAAAAGTATGCGGAAGCCCAAGGCTGGCGCTTTGAAGTTATGGAAGCCTCTATGAATGGTGTCGGTGGTTTCAAAGAAGTGGTTGCCATGGTTTCAGGTCAATCTGTTTACTCTAAACTCAAGTACGAATCAGGTGCCCATCGTGTGCAACGTGTCCCTGTGACAGAAAGCCAAGGTCGTGTCCATACATCAACTGCCACAGTTCTTGTCATGCCTGAAGTCGAAGAAGTAGAATACGATATTGATCCAAAAGACCTTCGTGTCGACATCTATCATGCATCAGGTGCTGGTGGACAGAACGTCAACAAGGTTGCGACTGCCGTTCGTATCGTTCACTTGCCAACCAATATCAAGGTTGAGATGCAGGAAGAACGTACCCAGCAGAAAAACCGTGAAAAAGCCATGAAAATCATCCGTGCGCGTGTTGCTGACCACTTCGCACAAATTGCACAAGATGAACAAGATGCTGAGCGTAAGTCGACTATTGGTACTGGTGACCGTTCAGAACGGATTCGTACTTATAACTTCCCACAAAACCGTGTCACAGACCACCGTATTGGCTTAACCCTCCAAAAACTAGATACGATTTTGTCTGGTAAATTGGATGAAGTTGTGGATGCCTTGGTGCTCTATGACCAAACGCAAAAATTAGAAGAATTAAATAAATAATGAAATTAGCTCAATTATTTTCAGATTTTGAAGAAGAGTTGATAAGACAAGGAGAGGAAGCTGAAAGCCTCTCTTTTGTCTATCGTAGCCTGAAAAATCTATCTTTTACGGACTTTGTTTTTGCCCTCCAGCAGGAAGTGACGGAAGAGGAAGAAGTATTTGTAAAAGGAATTTTCCAACAGTTAGCAGCTCATAAACCGGCACAGTACATCATTGGACAGGCAGATTTTTATGGAATGCAGTTAAAAGTTGATGAGCGAGTATTGATCCCTCGTCCAGAAACAGAGGAGTTGGTGGAGCTTATCCTGACTGAAAATCCTGAGACGAATCTATCAGTTCTAGATATTGGAACAGGTAGTGGAGCTATTGCTCTCGCTCTAGCAAAAAATAGACCAGATTGGTCAGTGACAGCAGCAGATATTTCCCAAGATGCTTTAGATGTAGCTAACGAAAATGCTAAAAAGCAAAATCTTCAAATATTTTTAAAAAAATCTGACTGTTTTACAGAAATTTCTGAAAAATATGATATAATTGTTTCCAATCCACCCTATATCTCTCGTGAAGATGAGTCAGAGGTAAGCTTGAATGTTTTGCTTTCTGAACCTCATCTAGCTCTCTTTGCAGACGAGGATGGCCTAGCTATTTACCGTAGAATTGCGGAAGATGCAAAGTACCATCTCAAGGATGGTGGTAAGATTTACCTCGAAGTTGGATACAAGCAAGGTCAAAGTGTTCCTGAGCTTTTTAGGAAATACCTTCCTGAAAAAAGAGTACGAACGCTCAAGGACCAGTTTGGTCAAGATAGGATGGTTGTAATTGATGATGGATAGGATTAGACAAGAGTTGGAAAATGGTGGAGCGGTCGTTCTGCCTACTGAGACAGTTTACGGTCTCTTTGCCAATGCTCTAGACGAAAAAGCAGTTGATCATGTATACCAGCTCAAACGTCGTCCAAGAGACAAGGCTCTTAACCTCAATATCGCCTCTCTAGAGGACATCTTGCACTTTTCTAAGAATCAGCCAACTTATCTACAAAAACTTGTAGAGACCTTTTTACCAGGTCCCTTAACCATCATTCTCGAAGCCAATGACCGAGTTCCCTATTGGGTCAATTCTGACCTTGCAACTGTTGGATTTCGGATACCCAGTCACCCCTTTACCCTTGATTTGATTCGAGAGACAGGTCCCTTGATTGGGCCGTCTGCTAATATCTCAGGTCAGGCAAGTGGAGTGACCTTTAATCAAATTCTAGAGGATTTTGACCAAGAGGTTCTGGGTCTGGAAGACGATGCTTTTCTAACTGGACAGGATTCGACTATTTTGGATTTGTCTGGAGACAAGGTGAAAATCTTACGCCAAGGGGCGATTAAGCGAGAAGATATTCTTGCTCGGTTGCCAGAGATTTCTTTTGAGGAGGAATGAGATGCTAAGAAATTTAAGAGAAACTGATGTGAAAGCCATTTGTGAAATTAACCAAGAAGCTTTGGGCTATTCTTTTAGTCAAGAGGAGACAGCTAGTCAACTAGCTATACTGTCTCAGGATTCCCATCATTTCCTACTTGGCTATGAGGATGAAGCTAGTCATGCCTTGCTTGGATATGTACACGCTGAGGTCTATGAATCACTTTATTCTAAAGCAGGATTTAATATTTTAGCTTTAGCAGTTTTACCTCAAGCGCAAGGTCAAGGTATCGGTAAAAGTTTACTGCAAGGGTTGGAGCAAGAAGTAAAAAGACGCGGCTATGGGTTTATCCGCTTAAACTCTGCCGATCATCGTCTGGGTGCTCATGCATTTTATAAAAAAGTTGGTTATACTTGTGATAAAATGCAGAAACGGTTTATTCGCATCTTTTAGTTTAATTTTCTTATAAGATAATTAAACTAATGGACTAGTCACACAATAAAGGAGAAGACCTATGATTTTTGACAAAGATGATTTTAAAGCATATGATGCTGATCTCTGGAATGCTATTGCCAAAGAAGAAGAACGCCAACAAAATAATATCGAGTTGATTGCTTCGGAAAACGTAGTTTCCAAGGCTGTTATGGCAGCTCAAGGGTCTATCTTGACGAATAAATACGCCGAAGGCTACCCAGGTCGCCGTTATTATGGTGGAACAGATGTAGTAGACGTGGTAGAATCTCTAGCCATTGAACGCGCAAAAGAAATTTTCGGTGCAAAATTTGCCAATGTACAACCTCACTCAGGAAGCCAGGCCAACTGTGCGGCTTACATGGCCTTGATTGAGCCAGGTGATACGGTTATGGGGATGGATTTGGCAGCAGGTGGACACTTGACCCACGGAGCTCCTGTCAGCTTCTCTGGTCAAACCTACAACTTTGTGTCTTATAGTGTTGACCCTGAAACGGAACTCTTGGACTTTGATGCTATCTTGAAACAAGCCCAAGAAGTAAAACCAAAACTAATCGTAGCTGGTGCTTCAGCCTATTCTCAAATTATCGACTTTTCAAAATTCCGTGAAATTGCTGATGCTGTTGGCGCTAAGCTTATGGTGGATATGGCCCATATCGCTGGTTTGGTTGCTGCTGGTCTACATCCAAGCCCAGTACCATACGCTCATATCACTACAACAACGACCCACAAAACCCTTCGTGGACCACGTGGTGGTTTGATTTTGACCAATGATGAAGACTTAGCTAAGAAAATCAATTCAGCTATTTTCCCAGGTATTCAGGGCGGTCCTTTGGAGCATGTTGTTGCTGCTAAGGCAGTTTCCTTCAAAGAAGTTTTGGATCCAGCCTTCAAGGAATATGCTGCCAATGTTATCAAAAACAGCAAGGCTATGGTAGAAGTCTTCTTGCAAGATCCTGATTTCCGTATCATTTCTGGTGGGACTGAAAACCACCTCTTCCTAGTTGATGTGACTAAAGTTGTAGAAAACGGAAAAGTTGCTCAAAACTTGCTGGATGAAGTCAATATTACCCTAAATAAAAACTCAATCCCTTACGAAATCTTGTCACCATTTAAGACAAGTGGAATTCGTATCGGATCTGCAGCCATTACTGCACGTGGATTTGGTGAAGAAGAAAGTCGCAAAGTGGCTGAACTCATCATTAAAGCCCTTAAGAATGCAGAAAATGAGGCTGTCTTAGAAGAAGTGAGAAGTGCAGTCAAAGGATTGACAGATGCCTTCCCATTATACGAGGACTAAAACTTTTATGGATATTTATATTAAGAAAGCCATTATCCATCAGTTTAGCCCGGATGATACCGAGCTGTTCCTAGCGGATAAGCTTCTCAATATTACTCCAAAAATCGAAGAATACCTGCGTAGAAAAATTGAACGTGTGTATTCAGATGAAGCCAAGACTGGGATTTTCGAGGAAGAAAATCCCTTCTTCAATCATATTACAGACGATTTGTTGGAGACATCAGTAACACTGGTTAATCTCTGGAAAGAAGAGTTCAGTATTTCTGAAAACCTCAAGACCAATGACTTGATTTTTGTGCAATTTTCTAAAGAAGGTGTAGAACATTTCGCTTTCTTGCGAATTGCACTGCGTGAGACCCTGACTCACCTCGGAGGAGAAGTTGATAATCCAATCAAGCTGACTCAGAATAACCTGCCTGGATTTGGAACAGGAGCTGATGAGGCCTTGGTAGTCAATCTCCAGAGTCGCAAGTATCATCTGATTGAAAAACGAATCAAGTACAACGGGACTTTCTTGAACTATTTTTCAGACAATCTCCTTGCCGTAGCCCCTAAGATTTCACCTAAGAAATCCATCAAGGAGCTGGAAAAAACAGCCCAGAGAATTGCTGAATCTTTTAATACAGATGATTTTCAATTTCAATCCAAGGTAAAATCAGCGATTTTTAATAACCTGGAAGAAAGCAATGAATTATCGCCTGAGAAATTGGCCAACGACCTTTTTGATAACAACCTGACGGCTCGTTTGAGCTTTATTGATCAAGTCAAGGAAGCTGTACCAGAGCCTGTTCAATTTGATGAAATTGATGCCAGTGGCCAATTAAAGAAATTTGAAAACCAAAAACTCTCCTTGTCAAATGGAATTGAGCTCATCGTTCCCAATAACGTCTATCAAGACGCCGAGTCTGTTGAGTTTATCCAAAACGACAATGGAACCTACTCTATCTTAATCAAAAATATCGAGGATATCCAAAGTAAATAATGTTTAAACGAATTCGAAGAGTGCTTGTACTAGCAGTCTTCCTTTTTGCTGGCTATAAAGCTTACCGCGTTCACCAAGATGTCAAGCAAGTCATGACCTATCAACCCATGGTGCGAGAAATCTTGAGTGAAAAAGACACCCCAGCAAACGAAGAGCTTGTGCTCGCTATGATTTATACCGAAACCAAAGGAAAAGAAGGCGATGTTATGCAGTCTAGTGAGTCTGCTAGTGGTTCAACCAATACCATCAATGATAACGCCTCTAGCATTCGGCAAGGCGTTCAAACTCTGACAGATAATCTCTATCTAGCCCAGAAGCAGGGTGTTGATGTCTGGACGGCTGTTCAAGCCTATAATTTTGGACCTGCCTATATCGATTTTATCGCCCAAAATGGTAAGGAAAACACCCTAGCACTGGCCAAACAGTACTCTCGTGATACTGTTGCTCCCTTGCTTGGTAACACCACTGGAAAGACTTATAGTTATATTCACCCCATTTCCATTTTTCATGGAGCCGAACTCTATGTAAATGGAGGAAACTATTATTATTCTAGACAGGTGCAACTCAACCTTTACATCATCAAATGTTTTACTCTCTTTTCGACATCTGGCTAGTCCAGGTGTTTTTGTTATAAGTTTTCTTTAAGATAGATATATTACTCTAGAAAGGTAAAGGAGGAAATTCCCTATGAGAAAGAAACTCTTTCTGACCAGTGCTGCGGTCTTGTGGGCAGTAACAGCTATGAATAGTGTCCATGCAGCAACAGATGTTCAAAAAGTCATCGATGAAACCTATGTCCAACCTGAATATGTCCTAGGTTCATCATTGTCTGAAGACCAAAAAAATCAAACCCTTAAAAAACTAGGCTACAATGCCTCAACAGACACCAAAGAACTCAAGACCATGACACCTGATGTCTATTCTAAGATTATGAATGTGGCCAATGACTCTAGCTTACAATTGTATTCATCAGCCAAGATTCAAAAACTAGGTGACAAATCACCACTTGAGGTCAAGATTGAAACACCAGAAAACATTACTAAGGTGACTCAGGATATGTACCGAAATGCAGCCGTAACTTTGGGTGTGGAACACGCCAAAATCACTGTAGCAGCCCCTATTCCAGTTACAGGTGAAAGTGCCTTAGCCGGAATTTACTATTCGCTAGAGGCTAACGGAGCCAAGGTACCACAAGCCAACAAAGAGTTGGCTCAAGAAGAGTTGAAGGCTTTGTCAGATATCAATGCTGAAAACAAGGATAAAACTGGCTATGATGCCAATAAATTAAATGTTGCCCTAGCTGATATCAAATCAGGACTTGCCAAAGCTAAAGAAAGCAAGGGAAATCTTACAGAGGAAGATGTCCGTAAAATTGTTGAAGATACCTTGAAAAATTACAAACTCGATCAGGTGATAACAGGAAACCAGATCAATATCATCATCAACTTTGCTTTGAATCTCTCAAAGAGTGATATCCTCAGCAATGCAGACTTCACTAAAACCTTGAATGACCTTAAACAAAGTATTGTTTCACAAGCTGGCGACAGTTTTAAAAATATCAACCTTAACTTTGATGCTGATAAGGCACTAGAAGAAGGTGGTAACTTCTTAAGCTCCCTCTGGCAAGCCATTGTCAACTTCTTCAAGAGTTTTGGTTCTTAAGAAATTTCATGGTATAATAGATGGTAACCGTAACGTTGCCGTCTTTTTTGTCGGCCAATAGAAAGAGAAGAGAATGTTAAAGAAAAATGATATTGTAGAAGTTGAAATTGTTGATTTGACCCACGAAGGTTCAGGTGTGGCCAAGGTAAATGGTTTGGTATTTTTTGTTGAGAATGCTTTACCGAGTGAAAAAATCCTCATGCGAGTCCTCAAGGTTAATAAAAAGATTGGCTTTGGGAAAGTGGAAGAATACCTTGTCCAGTCGCCACACCGTAATCAAGATCTAGATCTGGCTTACCTGCGTTCAGGAATTGCGGATCTAGGTCATCTTGCCTATCCAGAGCAGCTCAAGTTTAAAACCAAGCAAGTTAAGGACAGTCTATACAAGATTGCTGGCATTACAGATATAGAGGTTGCTGAAACGCTTGGCATGGAAAATCCAGTTAAGTACCGCAACAAAGCACAGGTCCCTGTTCGTCGAGTCAATGGTGTCTTGGAAACTGGATTTTTTCGTAAGAATTCTCATGACCTCATGCCACTGGAAGATTTCTTTATCCAAGATCCTGTGATTGACGAGGTAGTGGTAGCTCTACGCGACTTGCTCCGTCGTTATGATTTGAAACCTTATGATGAAAATGAACAAGCTGGCTTGATTCGAAATCTTGTGGTGCGTCGCGGACACTATTCAGGACAAATCATGATTATTTTGGTAACCACTCGTCCCAAAATTTTTCGAGTGGAGCAATTGATGGAGCAACTAATCAAGCAGTTCCCAGAGATTGTGTCTGTTATGCAAAATATCAACGACCAAAATACCAATGCGATTTTTGGTAAGGAGTGGCGTACGCTTTACGGACAAGATTTTATCACTGACAAAATGCTTGGCAATGACTACCAAATCTCTGGACCAGCCTTTTACCAAGTCAATACTGAAATGGCTGAAAAACTCTATCAAACAGCTATTGACTTTGCAGCATTAAAATCAGATGATATGGTCATTGATGCCTATTCTGGTATCGGAACTATTGGCCTATCTGTTGCGAAACATGTCAAGGAAGTTTATGGTGTTGAAGTGATTGCAGAAGCGGTTGAGAATAGCAAAAAGAATGCTCAGCTGAACAATATTTCAAACGCCCACTATGTCTGTGACACAGCTGAAAATGCTATGAAGAATTGGCTCAAGGAAGGAATTCAACCAACCGTTATTCTAGTGGACCCACCAAGAAAAGGCCTCACTGAGAGTTTTATCAAGGCAAGTAGTCAAACAGGAGCAGACCGCATCGCCTATATCTCATGCAATGTTGCTACTATGGCGCGTGATATCAAACTCTACCAAGAATTGGGATATGAATTGAAGAAAGTCCAACCGGTGGATCTTTTTCCACAAACACATCATGTGGAGTGTGTAGTGTTGCTACAACGAAAAAAAGGGTGAAAATCCTTGATTTTAAGCTATTTTACAAGCATTTTGTCTTTGTAGATAAAGGCAATTTTGACGTCAGAAAAGTCCTAAAAAGGCACATAGATGTATATGTATTTGTAGATGTCGTTTGCGCATCGGAAAAATGAATACAACAATAAATATTTATCTAAAGAGAGAACAATTGTATATTGTTCTCCTTTTTTTATTTTCAGGAGGAAAAATGACAAAAGAATTACAATCATCACGCTATATTGTCATTTCATTTTTAGTACGTGAAATGGGAATAGATATTGTTGAGGCCATATCTCTTATAGTTGAATTAGAAAAAAGTGGCTTGGTTCGATTGAAATCAAGTGGAGATTTAATACTCAAAGAACTTGGAGGAGCGCTATGAAACGAATTACCGCAAATCAATACCAAACTTCAGAACGGTATTATAAATTACCTAAAATTCTTTTTGAGGATGAGAAATATATGGATATGAAACTAGAAGTAAAGGTGGCTTATTCTATTTTAAAAGATCGTTTAGAATTATCTCTCAGTCGTGGTTGGGTAGATGAAGAAGGAGCAGTCTATTTAGTATTTTCTAATTCTAAACTGATGAGGCTGTTAGGTTGTTCGAAGTCAAAATTACTGTCTATCAAAAAAATTCTTAAAGAATATGACTTAATTGATGAAGTTCAACAGTCTTCAAGTGAGAAAGGGAGACTTGCTAATAAGATTTATTTAGGAGAATTGTCTTCTACCCCAGTAGGTAATTCAAACAGGCCTAGTGTTAAAAAAAGACTAGGGCAGGTTGAAAATGAAACGCCCCCCGTCTCTTATTCAGCCCCTAGTGAGACTGAAGTTAGTGAGACTAAATATAGTGAGACTGAATCTTTATTTATTGAGGATGAGGAAGAAAGGAATTCTCAACCTATTTTGAGAAGAAAAGTAGAAAAGGTCACAAAATATGATCGAGATTACATTTGGGGATTGGTACAGGATCAATTTAGACGAGAAGGTTTTTCTGAAACAGCCAGTGAAATTGCTATGACTGATTTTGAGAGAATCTATCAGTATGCTCTTGACAATGTTCGCTTTGTTAGACGAGCGGAAGTTTTGGCTGAATTTGTGTTTAACGGCTTGTATTCTGTTTGGAATAACCGTGTTAGAAAAGGAGGTGGTTAAAATGTCGCCAATCGAGTGGATATTAGTTATGCTCATTGTCATTTCAAGTGGTGTGACACTTTGGACATTGATAGTTGATCAGAAAGGGGTGATAAAGAAATGAAATTTATTGATTTATTTTCAGGTATAGGTGGTTTTCGACTAGGAATGGAAAGTGTCGGACACGAGTGTATTGGATTTTGTGAGATTGATAAATTTGCTAGAGAATCTTATAAGTCCATTTTTCAAACAGAAGGAGAAATAGAATTTCATGACATACGAGATGTTTCAGATGACGAATTTAAAAAACTTAGAGGGAAAGTCGATGTCATCTGTGGGGGATTCCCTTGTCAAGCATTTTCAATCGCAGGAAGACGATTGGGATTTGAAGATACTAGAGGAACTTTGTTCTTTGAAATTGCTCGGGCGGCCAAACAAATCCAACCACGTTTTCTTTTTCTTGAAAATGTTAAAGGCCTACTCAATCACGATAAGGGACGGACGTTCACCACAATCCTTACCACACTTGATGAGTTGGGGTTTGATGTTGAGTGGCAGGTGCTTAACAGTAAGGATTTTGGCGTTCCCCAAAACAGAGAGAGGGTGTTTATTATCGGACATTCTAGAAAGAAAGGTACCAGACTCCTATTTCCTTTCAGACGAGAAGGTCAAGCAACTAACCCTGAGACTTTGAAAGCACTAGGGAATTTAAATCCATCAAGAAGTGGAATGAGTGGTAAAGTTTATTATTCAGAAGGTCTTGCGCCAACTTTAGTTCGTGGAAAAGGAGAAGGATTTAAGGTTGCTATTCCTTGTATGACACCAGACAGATTAGAAAAGAGACAAAATGGTAGACGTTTCAAGGATAATCAAGAGCCAATGTTTACTTTAAATACTCAGGATCGCCATGGTATTGTCGTTGTTGGAGATTTACCAACTAGCTTTAAGGAAACTGGTCGCGTCTATGGAAGTGAGGGCTTATCTCCAACACTGACTACAATGCAAGGTGGAGATAAAATCCCCAAAATACTAATTCCAGAACCAATCCAATTTCTAAAAGTACGGGAAGCAACGAAAAAAGGATATGCTCAAGCAGAAATTGGGGATTCAATCAATTTAGAAAGACCAAGTTCTCAGTATCGTCGTGGTAGAGTTGGAAAAGGTATAGCGAATACGTTAACAACTAGTGGGCAAATGGGAGTAGTAGTGGCTAGCTATGAAGGAGAAGATAAGCAAGTTAATCATGTAGCCGGTGTCTTAATAGATGGACAATTTTACCGTTTGAGGATACGACGAATCACTCCTAAAGAGTGTTTTAGACTGCAGGGCTTTCCTGATTGGGCTTTTGAAGCTGCTAGAAAAGTCTCTAGTAATAGTCAGCTCTATAAACAAGCTGGTAATAGTGTAACCGTTCCTGTTATTGCCGCAATCGCAAAGAAATTAAAAGAAATCGAGGAAAAAGATGAAAGCTTTAAATAAAGAGTCAATACTAGATTGTGATGAATTAGAAACAGAATTACATGATGCAGAAATCAGACAGCTGGATGAACAAATATTTTTGATGCCCAATTATCCATGTGAGTTTGAGGTGACATTTTTAGATGATTACCATAAAAAACACAACTACCCCCTATTTTACGAATCCTATCTTCAAAACATTATGGAATTCCTTGAAAGTCAGGATATAAAGAACGGAGCGGATGCCTTTGTAGATGATCATCAAAATCTTGTTTTTGTTTTATATGGACAAGGCTATCGAGCCGAGGGAAAAGAGGGAATACTTACAACCCAAGTAACTGTAAAAGCTTATGATGAAGACAAGCAACCGATTAACTTCGCAAATTTATTGGATTCCTTAATCGTATCAGAATATCAAATGGAACCGAATCTTTGGGAGGTTTCCCATGATTGATCTCTATCTAAGTAAAAATAACCATAGAAATCAACTTCTTTTGGATTTCTTTCAAAACTACGGAATAGAGGTATCTTGTCATTCGATTTCTGAAATGACAAAGGACAAATTAATTGAGATGATGAGCTATTCTTCAGATTGTTTTGAGTTTTTATCTCCTAATTTATTACGATTTAAGAACCGTGACAATTTAAGATTATCGGATTTCATTGAAATGATATTAAAAAATCCTGAACTAACTATTAGACTTCCTCTTGCGGTTTCAAATAAGAGAGTTTATCCAAATCTGAATTTGGAAGAGGCTAGAGCTTTATTGCCAAGAGATACGAAACAATTGATTTACATGGCACAAACACATTATTTATCAAGTTAAAGGAGAAGCAATATGGCTGAACGATTTTGGGAGAACCTGTCCATTATTTTGGCTGAAAGAAATATCAGCTGGATTGAGTTAACCAGAAAAATGTTTGCGGGAGAGTTTCACTATCCAAGTGAATTGAATCGTTTGTATCAAAAGATTCGCCACTATAAGATGGAACAACGAATGCCTCAAAGTCCATGGGTAGAAAGGATTGTGCAGGTATTAGATTTAGATTATGAAGATTTATTTCGGAGGTAACTATGAAAAGAATCATTCCAGTTTATATATTCCAACAAGTAAATGTCCTATTGGTATCCCTATACTTACTGAAATTGCTTTGTATCAGTGAGTTAACTATACTAGAGATTCTCTATGGTGCATCGCTCATTTCTTTTTTATGGATGTATGGTCAACGAAAACAAGTAATCAAGATTAATATGAAAACTAGGATAAAATGGCTTGGTATTGGATTTGTCAGCCTACTGATTATAAGTCTATGTTTTAGTCTAATCCATGCTCAGGGAAGCACGAATCAAGCAAACTTAATTGGGCTTCAACATCAAGTTCCTTGGTTTTCATTTTTATTGTTCTTAATCAATGCGAGTATGGTTGAAGAATTTCTGTATCGAGAAATTATATGGAATTTGGTGAGAAAATTAGATATTCGAGTTGCGTTGACAAGTGTTTTATTTGCCTTAGTACATCATCCAGGAACCATTCTAGCTTGGTGTTTATATGTTTCACTTGGGATGTTTTTAGGGATGGTACGCTATAAATCGGACTTATGGGGCAGTATGGGTCTACATTTGGTGTGGAACCTACTAGTTTATAGTTTGATGCTTTTTTAAAATAGGTGATCTGATTTATCTCATAAATCAGTAGTTTTTATAGGATTATTTTTAATTCGGAAATAAAAATTTATTAACAGCATAGAATAAAGAAACTAGGAACATTTTTTCTATTTTTTTAGAAATAAAATGTTGTATAGGAATTCCGAAAGAAATAATAAAATCAAAATAAAAATTAATAAAACATGTATATATGAGTATATCAACGTCGATAAATGTTCTTACAAGGCATAAAAAACAAATATAAAGAATAAAAAATGTTATATCTTTATATTTGTTGTTCTGTTATGAAATGAAAGAAATTGGAAACTAGTTTCTAAATCATGAAAAATATTGAAAAAAAAAAAAATAAGTGTTAGAATAAAGAATGTAAACGTTTACTTTTACAAAGGAGCTCATATGTTACTACAAAAAGAACTAATTCCAATGATAGAAGCTAATTTACCAAATATGGCATATGCTGAAAAAGACATTGCTAAATTCTTCTTAAAACAGCAACCTCTTAATAATTATTCATGTGAGGCATTGTGCGAATGCCTTAATGTATCCAAAGCAACATTGACTCGATTTTCGAAAAAATGTGGTTTTAAAGGTTTTAGACAATTCATTTTCAAATACCAAGAGATGATTCGTGAGAAAGAAAAGTTAGCATTGTATACAGAGGCTACAGAAAAAGTTTTATCCGACTATGAAGAAATGTTGAGAAAAACTTACACGGTTCTTGATGAAGTTCAACTTGAGCGTATTGCTGAGATGATAGAAAATGCTGAGCGTGTATATCTTTATGGTGAAGGAAGTTCATTTCTTGCTTTACAAGAAATGAAGATGAGGTTTATGCGTCTCGGAGTCATTGGCGAAGTATTATCAGACGCGGATATGATTTTGTGGAATAGCTTATTACTTAATGAAAATTGCCTCGTCATTGGAGCATCCGTTTCAGGTCAAACTGATATTGTACTAGAAGGTCTTCAAAAAGCTGCGGATAAAGGCGCTAAAACAGTTTTAATGACTACAAGAAATTTTGACGAAGAAGATTGTTTCTTTGATGAATTATTGTTATTAGCTTCGATCAATCATCTCTCGTATGGCAATCGCATATCACCTCAGTTTCCAATACTTTTAATTACAGACTGCTTATTCTCTCATTATCTGGAAAGTCCAGAGAGACAATATTATTACAATCAATCTATTATCCATAAGGAGGAATAATAAAATGAGCCAAATTTGGACTAAAGAAAAATTTATAAGTCAAGTCCATGGTGGAGTCATTGTTTCTTGTCAAGCTTTACCCGGTGAACCCCTTTATAATGAAGAATTTAGCTTGATGCCTTTTATGGCTAAAGCAGCTTTAGAGGCAGGAGCAGTGGGCATTCGCGCAAATTCTGTGCGTGATATTAAAGCAATTCAGAAAGTAGTAGATTTACCAATAATTGGAATTATCAAAAAAGATTATCCACCTCAAGAACCATATATTACTGCTACGATGAAAGAAGTAGATGAACTTGTAGAATGCGGAACAACAGTCATTGCATTTGATGCAACTTTAAGACCAAGATATGATGGCTTAGTTGTCAGTGAATTTATCAAAAAAATAAAAGAAAAATATCCTAATCAATTGTTGATGGCGGATGTAAGTAATTTTGA
Source organism: Streptococcus mitis (assembly GCF_008763935.1). GTDB lineage: Bacteria > Bacillota > Bacilli > Lactobacillales > Streptococcaceae > Streptococcus > Streptococcus mitis_DB. The sequence continues at coordinate 39,953 of NZ_VTQF01000008.1, read as the reverse complement.
TGAAGGTCTCTATGCATTTAAATCAGGCGTTGATTTTGTTGGTACAACATTATCAGGGTACACAAGTACAAGTGTACAATCAGATGAACCTGATTTTGAACTAATGAAAAAATTGGCTGATTTTAATATTCCGGTAATTGCCGAAGGAAAAATTCATTATCCAGAACAATTAAAAAAAGCTTATAGTTTAGGTGTTACCAGTGTTGTCATTGGTGGAGCGATTACACGTCCAAAAGAAATTGCTCAGCGATTTATTAATGTCATCAAATAAAAAACAATATAAAGGAGAAATCTGATGAAAGATTTAACTAAATACAAAGGCGTTATTCCTGCATTTTATGCTTGCTATGATGAAAATGGTGAAATTAGCCAAGAACGTGTAAAATCTCTGGTGCAATATTTCATTGACAAAGGTGTAAAAGGTATCTATGTAAATGGTTCTTCAGGTGAATGTATTTACCAAAGTGTAGAAGATCGTAAACAAATTATTGAAGCTGTTATGGAAGTTGCCAAAGGTAAATTAACAGTTATCAACCATGTTGCATGTAATAACACGAAGGATAGTATTGAATTGGCAAAACATTCAGAAAGTGTTGGAGTCGATGCTATTGCTGCTATCCCACCTATTTACTTCAAATTGCCAGAATATTCAATCGCAGCATATTGGAATGCAATGAGTGAAGCTGCGCCAAATACAGATTTTATCATTTATAATATTCCACAATTGGCAGGGGTTGCATTGACTGGTAGTTTGTATGCAACAATGCGTCAAAATCCTCGTGTGATTGGAGTTAAAAATTCTTCTATGCCTGTACAAGATATTCAAATGTTTGTAGCTGCAGGTGGAGAAGATTACATTGTATTCAATGGTCCAGATGAACAATATCTTGGTGGTCGCTTGATGGGAGCAGAAGCTGGTATTGGTGGTACTTATGGCGTTATGCCAGATTTGTTCTTGAAATTGGAAAGTTTGATTCAAGAACGAGATTTAGATACTGCTAAAAAACTTCAATATGTTATCAATGAAGTCATCTATAAGATGGTATCAGGTAAGGCAAATATGTATGCTGTAGCAAAAGAGGTTTTGCGTCTAAATGAAAAACTTGATTTAGGTTCTGTTCGTCAACCCTTAGAAGCATTGGCAGAAGGTGACTTGGAAGTTGCAAAACAAGCAGCAGTACTTATTCAACAAGCACGAAAAGAATTTTTATAATAAATAAAATCAATATGGAGATATGTTATGAGCACAACAGGATTTACAATAATTGACTTAATTATCTTGATTGTTTATTTACTTGCGGTGTTGGTTGCGGGTATCTATTTCTCTAAAAAAGAGATGAAAGGAAAAGAGTTCTTTAAAGGAGATGGTTCGGTTCCTTGGTATGTTACTTCGGTATCCATTTTTGCCACAATGCTCAGTCCGATTTCCTTCTTGGGACTCGCTGGTAACTCTTATGCAGGTAGCTGGATTTTATGGTTTGCTCAATTAGGGATGGTTGTAGCTATTCCACTGACAATTCGTTTTATCTTACCTATCTTTGCACGGATAGACATCGATACGGCATATGATTACTTGGATAAACGTTTTAATTCTAAAGCACTTCGTATTATTTCAGCACTCTTGTTTATTATTTATCAATTGGGACGTATGTCTATCATTATGTACCTCCCATCAGCTGGTTTATCAGTATTGACAGGAATTGACATCAATATTTTGATTATTTTGATGGGTGCAATTGCAATTGTTTATTCTTATACTGGTGGTCTAAAATCCGTATTATGGACAGACTTTATTCAAGGTGTGGTTCTGATTAGTGGTGTCGTTGTAGCTTTATTTGTACTGATGGCTAATATTAAAGGTGGCTTTGGTGCAGTAGCAGAAACATTAGCAAACGGGAAATTCCTTGCTGCAAATGAAAAACTTTTCGATCCTAACTTGCTTTCAAACTCCATCTTCTTAATTGTGATGGGTTCAGGCTTTACAATCTTGTCTTCCTATGCTTCATCTCAAGATTTGGTTCAACGTTTTACTACAACACAAAATATTAAGAAACTTAATAAAATGTTGTTCACAAATGGTGTCTTGTCACTTGCAACTGCAACAGTCTTTTACTTGATCGGTACAGGCTTGTACGTATTCTATCAAGTACAAAATGCAGGTAGTGCAGCTAGCAATATCCCTCAAGACCAAATCTTTATGTACTTTATTGCATACCAGTTACCAGTAGGTGTCACAGGTTTGATCTTGGCAGCGATTTATGCAGCAGCTCAATCAACTATTTCAACAGGTTTGAACTCTGTTGCAACTTCATGGACATTGGATATTCAAGATGTCATTTCTAAAAATATGTCAGACGATCGTCGTACGAAAATTGCACAATTCGTATCTCTAGCAGTAGGTTTATTCTCAATTGTTGTTTCCATTATCATGGCTCATTCAGATATTAAATCTGCATACGAATGGTTCAATAGTTTCATGGGACTTGTACTTGGTCTACTTGGTGGTGTATTCATTCTTGGTTTTGTTTCTAAAAAAGCAAATAAACAAGGTGCTTATGCAGCGCTGATTGTATCAACCATCGTTATGGTATTTATTAAATACTTCCTTCCTCCAACAGCTGTTAGCTACTGGGCATATTCATTGATTTCAATTTCTGTATCAGTAGTGTCAGGTTATATTGTATCTGTTCTTACTGAAAATAAAGTATCTGCACCTAAATATACAACGATTCATGATATTTCAGAAATTAAAGCGGATTCAAGTTGGGAAGTTCGTCACTAGTCACTAATAGAAAAGAGAAAATAATATGATTATTTCTGAACAATCTGATTTTAGACGATATGCTTCTGTCAATAAACATTTTTCAAAAGTCTGTGATTTTTTAGAAAATACAAATTTGACAGATTTAGTTGATGGAAAAATTGATATTGATGGGGAAAATGTTTTTGCAAATTGTATGACTTATCTAGCTGATGGAGTTCCAGGAGATATTTTTGAAACTCATAAGAAATATTTAGATATTCATATTGTTGTTGAAAATACAGAAAAAATGGCAGTAACTTCCCCAGTTCGTGCTCAGTCACGTGTACCTTTTAGCGAAGAGAAGGATATTGCTTTTTACGATAGCAAAGACTATCAAATTGTTGAATTGCTTCCAGGGAATATGTTGGTGACTTTTGAAGAAGATCTTCACCAACCAAAGATTCATTGCAATGATGAAACTGTTAAAAAACTTGTTATCAAAGTTTTAAATGAGGAAAAATAAAATGAAAAAAAATATTAAACAATATGTAACCTTAGGTACTGTAGTGGTATTATCAGCATTTGTTGCTAACTCAGTTTCAGCTCAGGAGACTGAAACTTCTGAAGTATCAACACCAGAGTTGGTGCAACCTGTTTCACCAACGACTTCGATTTCGGAAGTACAACATAAATCGGGTAACTCTTCGGAAGTTACTGTACAACCTCGAACAGTTGAAACTAGTGTTAAGGATCAATCTTCCACAGCGGATGCGATTTCGGGAGTACAACCTAAATCGGATAATTCTTCGGAAGTTACTGTACAACCTCGAACAGTCGAAACTACTGTTAAGGATCCATCTTCTACAGCGGAAGAAACTCCTGTCTTAGAAAAAAATAATGTTACTTTAACAGGGGGCGGAGAAAATGTTACTAATGAGTTAAAGGATAAACTTACTAGCGGTGACTTTACTGTAGTGATTAAGTACAATCAGTCTAGTGAGAAAGGTTTACAAGCTTTGTTTGGAATATCTAATTCTCAACCCGGTCAACAAAATAGTTATGTAGATGTGTTCCTTAGAGACAATGGTGAATTGGGAATGGAAGCGCGTGATACTTCTTCCAATAAAAATCACCTAGTATCCAGACCTGCTTCAGTTTGGGGTAAGTACAAACAAGAGGCTGTGACTAACACTGTTGCAGTAGTAGCAGATTCAGTCAAAAAAACATATTCTTTATATGCTAATGGTACAAAAGTAGTAGAAAAGAAAGTGGATAACTTCCTAAGCATCAAGGATATTAAAGGTATTGATTACTATATGCTTGGGGGAGTGAAACGTGCAGGAAAAACGGCGTTTGGTTTTAACGGAACACTAGAAAATATCAAATTCTTTAATAGTGCATTGGATGAAGAAACTGTTAAAAAGATGACAACAAACGCTGTTACTGGACATTTAATTTATACGGCTAATGATACAACAGGTTCTAACTATTTCCGTATTCCAGTTCTGTATACTTTTAGCAATGGTCGGGTTTTTTCAAGCATTGACGCTCGTTACGGTGGAACTCATGATTTCTTGAATAAAATTAATATTGCTACAAGTTATAGTGATGATAATGGTAAGACATGGACTAAACCAAAATTAACATTGGCATTCGATGATTTTGCGCCAGTACCATTAGAATGGCCTCGTGATGTTGGTGGACGTGACTTACAAATCAGCGGTGGTGCAACCTATATTGACTCTGTTATTGTTGAAAAAAATAATAAACAAGTACTCATGTTTGCTGATGTTATGCCTGCTGGAGTAAGTTTTAGAGAAGCTACTAGAAAAGATTCAGGTTATAAACAAATTGATGGTAATTATTACCTTAAATTAAAGAAACAAGGTGATACTGATTATAATTATACTATTCGTGAGAATGGTACTGTATACGATGATCGTACCAACAGACCAACTGAATTTTCAGTAGATAAAAATTTCGGTATTAAACAAAATGGTAATTATTTGACGGTAGAGCAATATTCGGTTTCATTTGAAAATAATAAAAAGACTGAATATCGTAATGGGACTAAAGTCCATATGAATATCTTCTACAAAGATGCATTATTCAAAGTAGTGCCAACGAACTATATTGCATATATTTCTAGCAATGATCATGGCGAATCTTGGTCTGCACCAACTTTATTACCTCCTATAATGGGACTTAATCGGAATGCGCCTTATTTGGGTCCTGGACGTGGAATCATTGAAAGCTCAACTGGACGTATTCTTATTCCGTCTTACACTGGTAAAGAGTCTGCATTCATTTATAGTGACGATAATGGAGCGTCTTGGAAAGTTAAAGTTGTGCCACTTCCTTCTAGTTGGTCAGCAGAAGCACAATTTGTAGAATTGAGTCCAGGAGTAATTCAAGCATACATGCGTACAAATAATGGTAAAATTGCATATTTAACAAGTAAAGACGCAGGTACTACTTGGAGTGCGCCGGAATATTTGAAATTTGTTTCAAATCCAAGTTATGGAACACAATTATCAATCATCAATTATAGTCAATTGATTGATGGTAAAAAGGCTGTCATTTTAAGTACTCCAAACTCCACAAATGGTCGTAAACACGGACAAATTTCGATTGGTCTAATTAATGATGATAATACAATTGATTGGCGTTATCATCACGATGTTGATTATAGTAACTATGGATACTCATATTCAACATTGACAGAGTTACCAAATCATGAAATTGGATTGATGTTTGAAAAATTTGATTCATGGTCTCGTAATGAACTTCATATGAAAAATGTTGTACCATATATAACATTTAAGATTGAAGATTTGAAAAAGAATTAAAGCTGAAATTTAAATATATTGAAAGAGGATAAAAATTATGGTAAATTACGGTATTGTTGGAGCTGGATATTTTGGAGCTGATTTGGCTCGTTCAATGAACAAAATTGAAGATGCAAAAGTGGTTGCGGTTTTTGACCCAAATCATGGAGAAGAAGTTGCTCAAGAGTTGGGATCAGATGTTTGTGCAAGTTTAGATGAACTTGTAGCACGTGAAGATATTGATTGTGTGATCGTAGCTTCACCTAGCTACCTTCACCGTGAACCTGTTGTGAAAGCTGCTCAACATGGCAAACACGTATTTTGTGAAAAGCCAATTGCATTGTCTTATGAAGATTGTAAAGCCATGGTTGACGCATGTAAAGAAAATAATGTTATCTTTATGGCTGGTCACATCATGAACTTCTTTAATGGTGTACACCATGCTAAAGAATTGATTACTCAAGGTAAAATCGGTAAAGTTCTTTATTGCCATGCCGCTCGTACAGGTTGGGAAGAACAACAACCAACTGTATCATGGAAGAAACTTCGTTCTCAATCTGGAGGACATTTGTACCACCATATTCATGAATTAGATTGCATTCAGTTCATCATGGGAGGACTTCCTGAAAAAGCGACAATGGTAGGAGGTAATGTATATCATAAAGGTGAAAACTTTGGTGATGAAGATGATATGCTCATTGTAAACCTAGAATACTCTGATGATCGTTATGCTGTTTTGGAATATGGTAATGCTTTCCGTTGGGGTGAACACTACGTCTTGATTCAAGGAACTGAAGGAGCTATCAAACTTGACTTATTCAATACTGGAGGTACTCTTCGTGTTAAAGGTGAAGGAGAATCACACTTCTTAGTACATGAAACTCAAGAGGAAGATGATGACCGTACAGCTATCTATACCGGTCGTGGTATGGATGGAGCAATTGCGTACGGTAAACCAGGAGTACGTTGCCCATTATGGTTACAAACATGTATTGATAAAGAAATGGAATATCTACATGACATCATTAAAGGTGGAGAAATTACAGAAGAATATGAAAAACTTCTCAATGGTGTAGCTGCTTTAGAATCAATCGCTACCGCTGATGCATGTACTTTATCAGTTAAAGAAGATCGAAAAGTAAGTCTTTCAGAAATCACAAATGCTTAACTATTGTCAAACAGAATAGTAAATTCTTGTCATTATATAATTTCTAAAGTTCTGTGATACAACTCATTGAATAAAGAAATAGAGATGGGACTGGGATAATGCCCAGTCCCATTTTTTATCAAAAAGTAATGAGATAAAAAATGTGGGAGTGTTGAAATGAAGATTATAGGTATCGATATTGGCGGAACAACAATTAAGGCAGATTTATACGATGAGTTTGGAACGAGTTTAAATCATTTCAAAGAGATAGAAACAATTATTGACTATGATTTGGGAACGAATCAGATATTAAGTCAGGTCTGTGATTTAATTGGTGAGTATATTTTAAATCATTCAATTGATGGTGTTGGGATTTCCACTGCTGGAGTTGTTAATGCTAATACAGGAGAAATCATCTATGCAGGCTATACAATACCTGGGTATATCGGAGTAAACTTTACTTCCGAAATAGAAAAACGTTTTGGGTTGTCTACTTTTGTTGAAAATGATGTTAATTGTGCTGCATTAGGTGAATTGTGGAAGGGACAAGCCAAAGATAAGAAAAATGTGGTAATGGTTACTATTGGAACGGGTATAGGAGGCAGTATTATTTTCAATGGACAAATTGTTAACGGATTTAACTATACTGCTGGTGAAGTAGGCTATATTCCTGTAGGTAATTCGGATTGGCAAAGCAAAGCCTCAACAACCGCATTGATTCATTTATATCAAAAAAAGAGCTTGAAAACTAATCAAACTGGACGTACTTTCTTTACTGATTTAAGATCTGGAGATAAAGTCGCTGAAGAAACTTTTGAAATTTTTGTAGAAAATCTAACAAAAGGTTTATTAACGATTTCTTATCTACTTAATCCAGAAATTCTCATATTAGGAGGTGGGATTATGGATAGTAAGGATATTTTGTTACCTGAAATTCAAAGTTCTTTAGCTAAAAATGCAATGGATAATAGGTTTTTACCTAAAAAACTTGTGGCAGCTACATTAGGAAATGAAGCTGGTCGTATAGGAGCTGTAAAAAATTTCTTAGATAGAATTTCTAATAAATAGTATGAAAGATAAGGAGGTGTCACAATGACTAACTCTGTATTTTCGACAATGCAAGATATTGAGAATGTTGCAACCGATATTATAAAATCATATGATAATGAGATTTATACTTATAAAGTTGTTTCTCAAGAAGAATTGGAAAAACTAGAAAAAAGTTATGATGAAAAAAGTCATGAAGAATTAGTTTCAATAGAAAGCAATTTAGAAATGAAACAACAGAATCTTATTGATGAGGTTAATAAAACAATCAAGGAAAATGATGCAAAGATTCAGTATATTTCATCAAGTAGGAGAGGAGAATTTGTAGAAAAAATTATAGGTAGGGTGGTAGAAAAATATGGCTATTAGTCAGATGAAAAGAATTTCTCTACTATTTTCTAAAAGTAGTCTTGATGATGTTTTAAAAACTATTCAAGAACTAGAGTCAGTGCAGTTCCGTGATTTAAAGGTTCAGGATAACTGGTCAGAAGCTCTAGAAAAAGATGAGGTTATATTTCCAACTATTCAAATTTCTCATACTTCTAATTCCAATCATGGGGTTATTGAAGGAAATGATGCCTTGACTTATTTGATGAATCAACAACAACATTTAGAAGCAACTGTAGAGAAATTACAAGAATACCTACCGAAAGAAAACACGTTTAAATTATTGCAGCAACCTCCGATAACGACCTCTTTTGAAGAATTAGAAAAATTTGGTAAAGCTAATGTTGCTGAGGGTGTTCTTAAAAAAGTGAATCATCAAATTAATAGAGTTCATGAATTAGAAAGACACATTCAAAGTAATAATGAGGAAATAGAGAGATTAATAAAGTGGGAAAAATTAGAAATTATTCCTGCTCATTTAGAACAATTTTCTTTCTGTAAAGGAAAAGTCGGAACAATTCCAAGGACTGTAGATAATCGCATATACAATAGTTTTTTAGAAAACAATATTGAAGTTCAAGAAATATTTTCTAATGATAGAGAGCACGGTGTTGTTGTTTTCTATCAGTCCAGTTGCTCTATTGATTTTGATGAATACTTATTTGAACCATTTGATTATTCTGGAAAGGAATTACCGAAGCAGCGAGTAGTAGATTTGGATCAAGAAAACATGCAGTTAATAACTGAAAAAGAGAATATTATCGCATCGTTGCAAGATTCAAAGAAAAATTTGATAGATTTACAATGGCAAATAGACTATATTTTATCTATCTATGCTCGTCAAATCTCTAAGAATAATCTTTTGAGCACTCCGCATCTAGTTGCATTAGAAGGATGGATAGAAGAAACTCGTATTTTATATTTTATAAAAGTTATGGATGAGCGTTTTGGACATTCTATTTATATTTATGAATCGGAAACATTGTCGGATAATCAAGATGAAATACCTATCAAATTAACGAATCACTCTTTAATTGAACCATTTGAATTATTGACAGAAATGTATGCTCTGCCCAAATATTATGAGAAAGATCCTACACCTGTATTAGCACCATTTTACTTTACATTTTTTGGAATGATGGTTGCTGATTTAGGCTATGGTTTACTATTGTTTTTAGGAACAATGTTAGCATTAAAAATTTTTCATCTACCTTCAGTAACTAAGAGATTTTTAAAATTCTTTAATATATTAGGGGTAGCCGTTGCAATTTGGGGTGGAATCTATGGCTCATTTTTTGGATATGAGTTGCCATTTCATCTGATATCTACAACCTCGGATGTCATGACTATATTAGTAGTGTCAGTTGTGTTTGGATTTATTACAGTATTTGTAGGTTTGTTAGCTTCAGGACTACAAAAAGTAAGAATGAAGAAATATGCAGAAGCATATAATTCAGGATTTGCGTGGTGTGTTATTCTGCTTGGCTTGTTATTTATTGCTGTCGGAATGTTGATGCCTGATATTAGACCGTTATTTGTATTAGGGAAATGGGTATCTATTTTTAATGCTGTGGGGATTTTGATTGTTTCTATTATTCAAGCTAAAAGCTTGTCAGGTATTGGATCAGGATTGTTTAACCTATATAATATTTCATCTTATATAGGTGATTTAGTTAGTTTCACTCGATTGATGGCATTAGGATTATCTGGAGCAAGTATAGCATCAGCTTTCAATTTAATTGTTGGTTTGTTTCCGGGGACATTGGCTAAACTGACAATTGGATTAGTATTATTCATTCTTTTACATGCGATCAATATTTTTCTATCGTTACTATCAGGATATGTTCATGGAGCACGTCTGATATTTGTTGAATTTTTTGGTAAGTTTTATGAGGGTGGAGGAAAACCATTTCAACCTTTGAAGGCTTCTGAGAAATATATTAAGGTTATTACAAAGAATTAATGGAGGATATATATAATGGAACATTTAGCAACTTATTTTTCAACCTATGGAGGAGCTTTCTTCGCTGCATTGGGAATTGTATTGGCGGTTGGATTAAGCGGTATGGGGTCTGCTTATGGAGTTGGTAAGGCTGGGCAATCTGCCGCAGCTTTACTGAAAGAACAGCCAGAAAAATTTGCCTCAGCTTTGATATTACAACTACTGCCCGGAACACAAGGATTATATGGTTTTGTTATTGGAATTTTGATTTGGTTGCAATTAACTCCAGAACTTCCTTTGGAAAAAGGCGTTGCTTATTTCTTTGTAGCTCTTCCAATTGCTATTGTAGGATACTTTTCGGCTAAGCATCAAGGAAATGTAGCAGTAGCGGGAATGCAAATCTTGGCTAAAAGACCAAAAGAATTCATGAAGGGAGCAATTTTGGCTGCCATGGTAGAAACCTATGCAATTCTTGCCTTTGTCGTATCATTCATTTTGACCCTTCGTGTATAAGAAATTAATTTGCTATTCAAAGGAGGTGTCTAAATGAGCAATTTAGAAAACTTACGAGAATCTGTTATTGAACAAGCTCATGAAAAAGGGCGTATGAAATTATTGGATTCCAAAAAGAAGATTGATGATGAATTTGAAATGCAAAAGTCGGTCATTGTAAAGAAAAAAGAAGCTGAACATGAACGAAAGTTAAAAGATTTACAGCAGAAATATCAAATAATTTTTCAACAATTAAAAAATAAGGAACGCCAATCAACGTTAGTATCAAAACAGCAAATATTAAAAGAACTTTTTCAATCTGCTTTAATAGAAATGGAATCTTGGAATGCAGATAAAGAAATGGAGTTCATCTATCGAATTCTGGAACGATATTCACAACAAGAGGTCATAGTAACTTTTGGGGAGCGGACTTTAGCTAAATTCAATTTGGAACAATTAGAGAAATTGAAATTCTCTTTTCCAAATCATTTATTTAGTGAACAGCCTATCTCGAATGAATCAGGCTTACTTATTTCAACAGGTAAAATTGATGATAACTATTTGTATAAAACATTAATTGGTTCGATTTCTAAGGAAGAAAGTTCAAGTATCGCAAATCAAATTTTTATCAATTAAGGATGAAATTGGTTAATCCTTCTTAGAAATTTGGAGTATTCCAATAAAATTAGAAAGGTATTTTATGGATACTAATCTTTTTTCAAAAATAAATACGACGATTTCGGTAAAAGAAAACGATTTTATTACAGAAGAAAAATTTCAAAAAATTATACAATCCAAAGATACGGAGACATTGGCATTTATCTTAGAAGCAACTCCCTATCATTTATCGATTGACGTTTTAGAAAATCCTAGTCAGACAGAGATTTCGCTAATGACAAAATTAGTCAATGATTATAGATGGGCCTATGCTGAAAGTCCGTCTGATAAAATTGTGACTTTATTTGCTTTACGATATGTTTATCATAATATCAAAGTTTTATTAAAATCTAAGGCGGCAATTAAGAAAGATTTTTCTAAATTATTAATTCCAATAGGGATTTTTGATATAGAAAGTTTAAAACATTTAGTTTCTTCCTTACATTCAGATACACTTCCTGATTTTATGGTTCATGAAGTAGAATCAATTTGGAATGAGTATGAAACTTTTAAAAATATTCGTGTACTTGATGTCGGAGCTGATCTAGCATATTTTAAACATCTGAAACTTTTATCTAATGAGTTAGGTGGGGTGCTGTCTCAGGTTATTGTTGCAATGATTGACTTTTATAATATTATTACTGTAAAACGTGGTTTATCTCAAAATAAGAGTCATGGGGATATTTTACAATTACTTTCAGATGAAGGAAGTATTTCTGCTAAAGAATTTATATACATTGTAGAAAATCAAGAAATATTTGTGTGGTTCAATAAAATAAATCTAAGCTTAGATTCAATCTTTTCAACTTACGAATTGAAGATGCAGGACGCAACAATTTCATCTTCTGAGTTAGAATTTTTATGTGATTTACTATTGTATAAAACTTTAGATCAAGGAAGGTATAATGTAGATGGGCCGTTAGTTCTTGCTAGATATTTATTGGGATGTGAGTTTGAAGTAAAGAATCTTAGAATGATCATATCAGCTCTTCAAAATACAATTCCTTTTGAATCAATAAAAGAAAGGATACGCCCGCATTATGGAAGCTAATAAGTATAAAATTGGCATAATTGGTAGCCATGATATTATTTTACCCTTTAGCATGATTGGGTTTGATATATTTCCTGCCTATCAAGAACAAGAAGCTATAAATACTCTAAGAAAATTAGCTCAATCTGATTATGGTGTCATTTATATCACTGAAGACATTGCTTCAATGATATTAGATACAATTCGCCATTATGATTCTCAAGTTGTGCCTGCTATTATTTTATTACCGACTCATAAACAAGGTTTAAATTTAGGATTAAAACGTATAGAGGATAATGTAGAGAAAGCAGTAGGACACAATATTTTATAATAATGTACAAAATTGTCTGTAATATTATTCTATAATTTTTGGACTTAGTAAGGAGAATAACTTTGACTCAAGGGAAGATTATAAAAGTATCGGGACCTCTAGTTATTGCATCAGGTATGCAGGAGGCTAATATTCAAGATATTTGCCGTGTAGGTAAGCTAGGGTTAATCGGTGAAATTATTGAAATGAGAAGAGATCAGGCATCTATCCAAGTCTATGAAGAAACATCTGGTCTTGGTCCGGGAGAACCTGTTGTTACAACTGGAGAACCTCTCTCGGTTGAATTAGGGCCAGGATTGATTTCTCAAATGTTTGATGGCATACAACGCCCATTAGATCGATTTAAATTGGCTACTCATAATGATTTTCTAGTTCGTGGGGTAGAAGTTCCAAGTTTGGATAGAGATATTAAGTGGCATTTTGATTCCACTATAGCAATTGGTCAAAAAGTGAGTACGGGTGATATTCTTGGAACTGTCAAGGAAACCGAGGTAGTTAATCATAAAATTATGGTTCCTTATGGAGTATCTGGAGAAGTCGTTTCTATTTCATCTGGCGATTTTACAATTGATGAAGTTGTATATGAAATAAAAAAATTGGACGGTAGTTTCTATAAAGGAACGCTTATGCAAAAATGGCCTGTCCGCAAGGCGCGTCCTGTTTCTAAACGTTTAATTCCAGAAGAACCATTAATCACAGGTCAACGAGTTATTGATACATTCTTTCCAGTAACCAAAGGGGGAGCTGCAGCAGTTCCTGGACCGTTTGGAGCAGGAAAGACAGTTGTACAACACCAAGTAGCTAAATTTGCCAATGTTGATATTGTTATTTATGTTGGTTGTGGAGAACGTGGAAATGAAATGACGGATGTACTGAATGAGTTTCCTGAGTTGATTGACCCTAATACCGGACAATCAATTATGCAACGGACAGTTCTGATTGCTAATACTTCAAATATGCCTGTTGCTGCTCGTGAGGCTTCAATTTATACAGGAATTACCATGGCTGAGTATTTTCGTGATATGGGCTACTCTGTAGCCATTATGGCTGATTCAACTTCACGTTGGGCAGAAGCGCTACGTGAAATGTCAGGACGTCTAGAAGAAATGCCTGGTGATGAGGGTTATCCTGCTTATCTGGGAAGTCGTATCGCTGAATATTATGAAAGAGCAGGACGTTCTCAGGTTCTAGGGCTTCCAGAACGTGAAGGAACGATTACTGCTATTGGAGCTGTATCGCCACCTGGTGGAGATATTTCAGAACCAGTTACTCAAAACACTTTACGGATTGTGAAAGTTTTTTGGGGGCTTGATGCTCCGTTGGCACAGCGACGTCATTTTCCTGCAATTAACTGGCTTACATCTTATTCACTATATAAAGACAGTGTGGGCACTTATATAGATGGTAAAGAGAAGACAGATTGGAATAGTAAAATAACTCGTGCGATGAACTACTTACAACGGGAATCTAGTTTAGAGGAAATTGTTCGTCTTGTTGGAATTGATTCTCTGTCTGATAATGAACGACTAACGATGGAAATTGCTAAACAAATTCGAGAAGATTATTTGCAACAGAATGCTTTTGATTCGGTAGATACATTCACTTCGTTTGCAAAACAAGAAGCAATGCTAAGTAATATCCTAACTTTTGCTGATCAGGCAAATCATGCTTTAGAGTTGGGTTCTTACTTTACAGAGATTATGGAAGGTACCGTGGCAGTTCGAGACCGTATGGCGAGAAGTAAATATGTTTCAGAAGATAGATTAGATGAAATCAAAATTATATCAAATGAGATTACACATCAAATTCATTTGATATTAGAAACAGGAGGTCTATAAATGAGTGTTATAAAAGAATACAGAACTGCCAGTGAAGTTGTTGGGCCTCTTATGATTGTTGAACAAGTAAATAATGTGTCTTACAATGAGTTAGTTGAAATTCAACTTCATAATGGAGAAATTCGTCGTGGACAAGTTTTAGAAATCCACGAAGATAAAGCAATGGTTCAGCTTTTTGAAGGATCTAGTGGAATAAATTTAGAAAAGTCTAAAATTCGTTTTGCTGGTCATGCATTAGAATTGGCTGTATCTGAGGATATGGTTGGTCGTATTTTTAATGGGATGGGAAAACCAATTGATGGTGGACCAGATTTAATTCCAGAGAAATATTTAGATATTGATGGTCAAGCTATTAATCCTGTATCTAGAGATTATCCAGATGAATTTATTCAGACAGGGATCTCCTCTATTGATCATTTGAATACTCTTGTACGTGGTCAAAAATTACCAGTATTTTCAGGTTCGGGCTTACCTCATAATGAATTAGCTGCTCAGATAGCAAGACAAGCGACTGTTTTAAATTCTGATGAAAATTTTGCGGTTGTATTTGCAGCAATGGGTATTACTTTTGAAGAAGCTGAGTTTTTTATGGAAGAACTCAGAAAAACAGGAGCAATCGATCGTTCGGTTTTATTTATGAACTTGGCAAATGATCCTGCAATTGAGCGTATTGCAACTCCCCGCATTGCTTTAACTGCGGCAGAGTATCTAGCTTTTGAAAAAGATATGCACGTTCTAGTTATCATGACGGATATGACTAACTATTGTGAAGCGTTACGTGAAGTCTCGGCAGCTCGCCGTGAAGTTCCAGGGAGACGAGGCTATCCGGGATATTTATATACAAATTTATCAACTCTATACGAAAGGGCTGGTCGCTTAGTTGGTAAAAAAGGTTCGGTGACACAGATTCCTATTTTAACAATGCCAGAAGATGACATAACACATCCAATTCCTGATTTAACTGGATACATTACTGAAGGGCAAATTATTTTGTCGCATGAGTTGTATAATCAAGGTTATCGTCCACCAATCAATGTTTTACCTTCTCTCTCTCGATTAAAAGATAAGGGATCTGGAGAAGGTAAAACTCGTGGAGATCATGCTCCAACTATGAATCAACTGTTTGCAGCCTATGCCCAAGGGAAAAAGGTTGAAGAGTTAGCAGTAGTATTAGGAGAATCGGCTTTATCTGATGTAGATAAATTGTATGTGAGGTTTACAAAGCGTTTTGAAGAAGAGTACATAAACCAAGGATTTTATAAAAATCGAAATATAGAAGATACGTTGAATCTTGGGTGGGAATTACTATCAATTCTTCCTAGAACAGAGTTAAAACGTATCAAAGATGATTTGCTTGATAAATACTTACCTTTGGTAGAAGTTTAATCCGGAAATGGAGTGATTATCGATGGTACGTTTGAATGTAAAACCAACTCGTATGGAATTGAATAACTTAAAGGAACGTTTGAAAACAGCTGAACGTGGACATAAGTTATTAAAGGATAAAAGAGATGAATTGATGAGGCGATTTATTTCTTTGATTCGTGAGAATAATCAACTTCGGAAAGAAGTAGAAAGTTATCTAATTGATAATCTAAAATCCTTTGCAGTTGCTAAATCATTAAAGAATTCTCAAATGGTGGAGGAATTATTTTCAATTCCATCGAAAGAAATTGAATTATTTGTTGAGAAAGAAAATATCATGAGTGTAACAGTTCCTAGAATGCATATGAATATTACTTCTCAAAATGAGAACAGTGAATACAGCTATTTATCTTCTAATAGTGAAATGGATGATGTATTTGCTACAATGAATAGTTTAATTGATAAATTACTAAGACTGGCAGAAGTTGAAAAAACGTGTCAGTTAATGGCTGATGAAATAGAAAAAACACGTAGACGTGTAAATGGTTTAGAATACTCGATTATTCCAAACTTGTCGGAAACTATTCATTATATAGAATTGAAACTAGAGGAGGCAGAAAGAGCCAATTTAGTTCGTATTATGAAAGTGAAGTAGATCCTTTATTTAGATTATTAATTAGATGAACAAATATCAGCTTGGATAAGGCTTTAAGCCTTTCTAAGCTTTTTTATTGACAGTATCAGGATATCTTTTTCAAAATTTTGGTTTGTTAGATAATGAAAATGTTTCTACTAATCTAGATTTAGGATTAGTAAATCTTAAATGTAATTATATAGAAAAAGATAAGTTAAAAAAAGATGTATTAGCAAGAGTTGGTCTAACTCATATTCATCTGGAACAAAAGATATATGAATTGTCTGGCGGTGAAGCACAACGTGTTGTTTTAGCGAAAATCATTCTTAAAAATCCACCATTAATACTTGCGGATGAGTTGACTGCATCGCTCGATCCTACGACTTCACAAGGAATTATGAAATTATTATTAGATATAAAAAATGAAAATCGTCTAATCATCATTGCAACTCATAATTCCGATATTTGGAATCAAGCAGATGAAGTTATAAATTTAAATCAATTATAGTTACAGTCAATAGATATCTTCTATATTTTAAAGTTATTTTATCTGAATCCGTAAAAGCAGTTCAATCTTGTACTGCTTTTTTCTTTTACGACTTACGCTGTTTGGTTTCATGAGCAAGCCCCTCAAAGTGAACTAATAACAAATCATTAGAAGTCATAGTGATGAAATTTCTGTAACGGAAGTAGAGCGAATTGCTGAACCATTAAATAAGTATCTCTCGAAGTAGAGGCGTATATTTTGACTTTTAGTTTGATAGAATGGTAGTTTGAAAATGTAAATGATAGCTACTGTTCATAAAACATAGAAGGTACGTACGGTGTTTTGAGAAGAGCTAGAAATTAGCACTTACCTTATTATTCCAACAACCTCAAAAATGTGATAAAAATTTCAACTACTCTTATCTATAATAAAGCTACCTGTTCTTTGAAAATTGAATCCACTCCGTCTTGATTAGCGTGCCTGTGTAAGTAGGGACTGAGAGTATTTCCCTGTGAAGGGCGACTGGCACAAGACGTGTGTGAGAATTTTCTAACAGACACGGAGTTTATCGTTACCAGACTTAAACGATGCGACAAACTAGATAAAGGAGTTAATCATGAAGGTAGTAAACTTGTATGATTTGAAACAAATGGGAAATAAAGGTGGTTGTACCATCCAATTGATTCATCACTTTCCTTTTGGTATGGGCTTAGGACATCTCAAAAAAGACTACATTGAATTTAAACGTGTTGGTATCGTTGATGGGAAAGCAGTAGAAGTTACTCTTCGAGAACCTTATTCGAGAGATCTACTGCAGGTTGTCAAGTCGATTAAGCAACGTCAGAAATTGATAGCTTATCGTTATAAAGAAGGAAAGCTGCTATTTGTTAAGAAGGAGGCATCAGATGTCCTCTGAACAACAGGAACGAATGGCAGTTCAATATGCAGAGCGTAGTCTTTTATTTACTGTAAGAAGTCTCTTAAAGATTCTAGAATGGTCTAGACGTCAGGCTTTAGCACAGGATTCCGCCTATAAGATAGGGGTACAGAAATTAGAAGAATTGCTACAATCTCCTTATTCGATTGATACGATTAATCTGAAAAAAGATTTTTTAGACAAACCAATTGATATAGAGAAATTTAAAGCCTTTTTAGAAAAAGAAGAGATTCCTTTAGCCATCGCTTGGCAAGGGGATTCTCTGCATTTCTACACGAAAGACCGTTCGATTCTGGACAATCATTTAGACCATCTTTTAGAAAAAATGGTTAATGATCCGGAGAAATTAGCTGATTTTACCATGGATAAGTCATTAGACGATGCAATTGATGAGGCTAAATCCCAAATTACCTTTAGACAAGAAGGAGCCGTCAAACAGAAAGAGATGGTGAGATGATGTACAGTGGAAAGAAATTCCTACTATTCTCACTGTTAGGTATCTTACTAGGCTATCTTTTTCATCGTTTGACGCTTTTGTATGATTCCTATACTGGAAATACCTTAGATAAATGGACTCATCTTCTGATGGAAGGTCAAGATGAAGTTCTTCAGTCGCCATGGAATATTTCTTTTACTGGAAAATCAAGTGCTTTTTTTCTACTAGGTTTTGTGATGATGTTGCTGGTTTATCTCTATTTAGAGACTGGCAAAAAACAATACCGAGAAGGGGTAGAATACGGGAGCGCCCGTTTTGGAACTCTAAAAGAAAAGAAGCTCTTTTACGGTAAAGAATTTTCTCATGATACGATATTAGCACAGGATGTTCGTTTGACATTATTAGATAAAAAACCACCCCAATATGATAGAAATAAGAATATTGCAGTGATCGGAGGTTCAGGAAGTGGGAAGACCTTTCGCTTTGTAAAACCCAATCTAATTCAGATGAATAGTTCAAATATTGTCGTGGATCCTAAAGATCACTTGGCCGAGAAAACAGGCAAACTCTTTTTAGAACATGGCTACCAAGTAAAGGTGTTAGATTTAGTCAATATGAAGAACTCAGATGGCTTCAATCCTTTTCGCTATATAGAGACAGAAAATGATTTGAATCGTATGCTGACGGTTTATTTTAATAACACCAAAGGCTCTGGATCTCGTAGTGATCCATTTTGGGATGAAGCTTCTATGACTTTGGTTCGAGCTTTAGCCTCCTACTTGGTCGATTTCTATAACCCACCTAAAACAAGAGAACAGCTCATAGAAGAAAGTCGTTTAAGTCAAAAAGAATACCAAAACTTGTTGAAACGTCAAAAAAAAGAAGTGGAAGAGCGAAAAAAACGAGGGCGTTATCCAAGTTTTGCTGAAATCTCAAAACTCATTAAACACTTATCCAAGGGTGAAAACCAAGAAAAAAGTGTCTTAGAAATTCTATTTGAAAATTATGCTAAAAAGTATGGGACTGAAAATTTTACCATGCGAAATTGGGCAGATTTCCAAAATTATAAGGATAAGACTCTGGATTCTGTTGTTGCTGTAACCACTGCTAAATTTGCCCTCTTCAATATTCAAAGTGTTATGGATTTGACCAAAAGAGATACCCTTGATATGAAGACATGGGGTCAGGAAAAATCAATGGTTTACCTAGTTATCCCAGATAACGATAGTACCTTTCGCTTTCTTTCAGCCCTCTTTTTTTCAACCGTATTTCAAACCCTAACAAGACAAGCAGATATTGATTTTAAGGGTCAATTGCCTCTTCATGTGAGAGTCTACTTAGATGAATTCGCAAATATCGGAGAAATTCCAGATTTTGCTGAACAAACCTCAACGGTCCGCTCTCGTAATATGAGTCTCGTTCCTATTCTACAAAATATTGCCCAACTTCAAGGGCTCTATAAAGAAAAAGAAGCTTGGAAAACCATTTTGGGGAACTGTGATAGCTTAGTCTATTTAGGTGGGAATGATGAAGATACCTTTAAATTTATGAGTGGATTACTCGGTAAACAAACCATTGATGTTCGAAATACCAGTCGTTCCTTTGGCCAGACAGGTTCAGGATCCCTTTCTCATCAAAAGATTGCTCGTGATTTAATGACACCTGATGAAGTCGGAAATATGAAACGGCATGAATGCCTGGTTCGAATTGCCAATATGCCTGTCTTTAAAAGCAAAAAATACAATTCCATCAAGCATCCAAACTGGAAGTTTTTAGCCAATCAAGAAACCGATGAACGGTGGTGGAACTATCAGATCAATCCTTTAAATCAAAGACAAGAAAACCATCTTGAAGGCCTTAGAATTCGTGATTTAACTTTTGAATCTAGTTTAAAATAAAAATAGAAAAGAGGAAATAGATGATTACGCATTTTAAAGGTTTTGTTTATGGAGTAGACGCAAGTGCTATGTTTGCACAAGCTATGTCTTTGTTACAGAAGGGATTGATTGCGGTTGGTGCCTTTCTCGTTGTTGTGGGGATTGTCAACCTTGCAACCAACATTAAAGATGGTGGACCAGGTGTTCGGAATGCCATTCTGGAAATTGTCGGTGGTGTTATGGTCGGGGCTGCTGGAGCCTTTGTAACCCAGATTTCAATTTAGGAGGATAAACAATGACATGAATCTTAGTTTAGTCTCACACTTTGTTTACCTTGCATCTGAAAAAATATCAGCTGAAAATTTATTTGAAGGATTTAATGTGGATTTACAATCTACGGTAGATCTGATTAAATCCCTATCTAGCTACAATCCAACAGTTTGGACTTATATGTCTAGTATTACTAAAAGTGTCATGCAGCCTCTTGGAGTTGCGATTTTATCAGTTGTTCTCATCCTAGAATTTTCGAAGATGGCAAAGAAAATTGCTAACTCAGGTGGAGCGATGACCTTTGAAGCATTAGCGCCGATGTTGATTAGTTATATTATGGTCGCAGTGGTCATTACCAATACTACCGTTATTGTAGAAGCTATCATCGGGATTGCGAGTCACGCCATTGAACAAGTGGCCTCGATTGTGGCTCACGGTGGGGCGAAGTATGATACCATCTCTGGATTAAAAGGTTCAGGATTTATTGGCCGGATGATTGTGGGATTTTTCGCCCTCCTCATTTGGCTTGTTCGGATAGTAAGTGCAGCCATGGTCAATCTTTTGGTATCTATTCGATTTATTCAACTCTACCTTATGATCCCATTTGCCCCTCTTACGATTCCAACATTTTTAAGCGATGAGTGGAAGTCTATTGGTATTGGCTATTTAAAAAATATTATGGTCTATGCGGTACAAGGGGTTCTTATTTTTCTGATTGTTTCTCTTGTTCCTTTGTTTGAATCTGCTGGGAAAATAGCTGTTTCAAATGGTGCAGGAGTCTTGCAATCACTTGCGATTATGTTTGGTAGTTTAATACAAGCTATCTTACTGATTATTGCCCTCGTTGGTTCTCAACGTACGGCTCGCTCAATCTTAGGTATGTAATTAGATAAAGGCTAGGAAGTGATTGCTTCTTAGCCTTTTTAGAAAGGAAAGTCATGAATACACGTGTCTTTAAAGACATCTCAAAATACCAACACAGGGCTTGGTTAGGTTTTACCACAAGGCAAATCATCTTTGTTTTACCAGCCTTTATTGTCACAATTATTGTTTTGGGCTTGAATCTCTTTTTCTGGCAATTTGGAGATTGGTTTGTTTACGGTTTTGTGTTTGCCTTTACCATTCCCCTCATGCTCTTTGGAGTCTATAAACCCAATGATTTATATTTTGAACATTATTTGAAATACCGTCTTCATTTTGAATTAACGGTTCCCCTACGCACAATTACAGGAAAGAAAGGACCTGAACATGAAAAGAAAATCAAATACATTAAAGAAACAAAAAACTTCAATGACTAATAAAAAGGAAAAAGTTAAAGATAAAAAAGAGGAAGTGTTACCATCAACGGCTAATACTCTTTCCTATCAAGCCCTGTATCAAAATGGTCTGATGCAGGTAAAAGAAGATTATTTCTCACAAAGCTATTTACTTGGTGATGTCAATTACCAGACTGTTGGTTTAGAAGACAAGGGGGCAATCATTGAGAAGTATTCTGATTTGATTAACTCCCTAGATGACCAAACTAACTTCCAATTGACTATCTTTAATAAAAGATTGAATTTAGAAAAGTTTAGACAAAGTGTTTTGTATGAGGAAAAAGAAGATGGATATGATAGCTATCGTAAAGAATTGAATCGGATGATGAATCAGAATTTAGACAGTGGTGAAAATAATTTTTCAGCTGTGAAACTGATTAGCTTTGGTAGAAAGGATACTAATCCAAAACAAGCCTATCGTTCCTTGTCCCAAATAGGAGAATATTTCAAGAGTGGTTTCTCAGAAATTGATGCTCGCTTTGAATCCTTGGCTGGAGAAAACCGTGTGAACTTGTTGGCAGATATGCTTAGAGGAGAACACCATCTTCCTTTTTCTTACCGTGATTTAACGAGATCTGGTCAGACAACTCGTCACTTCATAGCGCCTAATCTCTTGGATTTTAAAAACAAGAATTACCTACAAATCAATGACCGATTATTGCAGATTGTCTATGTGAGAGACTACGGTATGGAATTAGGTGATCAGTTTATTCGAGACCTCATGCAAGGAGATTTGGAATTGATTGTGAGCCTTCATGCTCAAAGTTCGACCAAGGCAGATGCCATGAAGAAACTACGAACAAAGAAGACATTGATGGAATCCCAAAAGATTGGGGAACAACAAAAACTAGCCCGTACAGGTATCTATTTGGAAAAAGTAGGTCATGTATTAGAAAGCAATATCGATGAAGCTGAGGAACTCTTAAAAACCATGACAGAGACAGGAGATAAACTATTTCAAACAGTCTTCTTGATTGGGGTCTTTGGTCAGAATGAAGAAGAACTTAAACAAGCGCTAGACACGATCCAACAAGTGGCCGGCTCAAATGACCTAATGATTGATAAACTTCCATATATGCAAGAAGCAGCCTTTAATAGTTTGCTGCCATTTGGTTGTGATTTTTTAGAGGGAGTATCACGGAGTTTATTAACATCTAATGTAGCAGTGAACTCACCTTGGACTTCAGTAGACTTACAAGACCGCAGTGGGAAATATTACGGTATCAATCAAATCTCAAGCAATATTATTACCATTGATCGCAGCCTATTAAATACACCGTCTGGTCTGATTTTAGGGACATCTGGAGCTGGGAAAGGGATGGCAACCAAGCATGAGATTATCACGACCAAAATCAAGGAATCTGGTGAAAATACTGAAATTATCATTGTGGATCCAGAAGCAGAGTACAGTGTTATTGGACGGGCTTTTGGTGGGGAAATGATTGATATTGCGCCAGATTCCCAAACCTATCTCAATGTCCTTGACTTGTCTGATGAAAATATGGATGAGGATCCTGTTAAGGTAAAATCAGAATTTCTTTTATCCTTTATCGGCAAGTTATTGGATAGGAAAATGGATGGGAGAGAAAAATCGATTATCGACCGAGTTACCAGACTCACCTATCAGTCATTTAAAGAGCCTTCTTTGGAAGAATGGGTTTTTGTCTTGAGTCAACAGCCAGAAGAAGAAGCGCAGAATTTGGCACTTGATATGGAACTGTATGTCGAAGGTTCTCTTGATATTTTTTCTCATAAGACCAATATTCAGACAGGATCTAACTTCTTAATCTATAATGTTAAAAAGTTAGGAGATGAGCTGAAACAAATCGCTCTCATGGTAGTGTTTGATCAGATATGGAATCGTGTCGTTCGGAACCAAAAATTAGGGAAGAAGACCTGGATTTATTTTGATGAAATGCAGCTTCTCTTATTAGATAAATATGCCAGTGATTTCTTCTTTAAATTGTGGAGTCGTGTCAGAAAATATGGAGCTAGTCCGACTGGGATAACCCAAAATGTTGAAACCTTATTGTTAGATCCAAATGGTAGACGAATTATTGCCAATAGTGAATTTATGATTCTCCTCAAGCAAGCAAAAAATGACCGAGAAGAATTGGTTCAACTCTTAGGTTTGTCAAAGGAACTTGAAAAATACCTAGTCAATCCGGAAAAAGGTGCTGGACTGATAAAAGCTGGTTCAGTTGTTGTTCCCTTTAAAAATAAGATTCCTCAAGGTACACAATTGTTTGATATCATGAGTACAGATCCTGATAAAATGGCTTCTAACTAAGGGGAAGGTAAATGAAGGATAAAAGAGAAATCATACGTGCCCGAAAGGCATTTAGAAGAAGTCTAAAAGATGAGAAGAAATTCTTAAAACAAGGAAAGAAGGAGGTGAGGAAACAGAAAAAAGATTCCGCTGTACTGGACGAAAAAGCATGGAAAAAAGAGATAAAGCAAAAGCTAGAGGAGATGAGAGAAGCTTCAAAGGCTAGAGTAAAACAAGCAAATGAAGACTACAATCAAATTCTTCAAAATAGTCCTCCATCTCTTTTGAATCGCAAAGAATTAAGAGACAGACGATTACCTCATGCTAGGAAACGATTGAAAATAGCCAAGAAGCAATTTAAGGAAGCTAAGGTAGATGCAAAAGAAGAAAGAAAAGAGAGTCGTAAAGAGAGAAAAACCAATCAAAAATTTCTCTACGGTCAGGAGACGAAAGCGAAATCCAATTTTTTCTTTCAAGGGAAGAGTTTAGAAGAATTAAAAGCTAAGAAAGAAGTCAAGGCCGCAAAAGAGAATCTAAAATCTACCAAACAAGCCTATAAGTCCAAAAAAGTCAGTAGGAAAGCCAAAACTTTTCTTTATGTCCTTGGACGTGAAGGAGGAGAGTTAGCTTCAGAAAATGAAGATTTAGAAGGCTATCGCACGATTCAAGAGACTATCAGAAAAGGGAAACGCTACAGTCGGCTTTCTTATAATCTTGGAAAAGCTAGTGTCAAAACAGGACAAGCAACAGGTCGTTTTACCAAGAAAAGACTGACCAACACAAAAGAGCGATACCATCATTTTAAGGATGGAAAAGGATGGAAACTAGCGAAAGATAATCCAAGTTCCTTTAAAAATCGGTATCGAAAATTAAAGAAACAAGGTCTTACAAGTGTACGAAATATCTATCAAAAACTAAAAGCAGCCTTTTCCTTCTTTACATTTGCGACTGGGAATCCTGTAACCTGGATAGTTGGAGGAATAGTCTTTCTTCTTTTACTTATGATGAGCTTCTTTTTAGGATTTTCATCTGCTAGTTTGATTCAACAAGATGAATTTGAATTAACAAAAGCTTATACCCACCTAACTTGGGAAGATGCAGAACATACTCGCACAAATGACAAAGGAATTACCTATTACACAAAAGTTGATGATGTGATGGGGTATATGAACTTTAAGTTCCATGACTATGAGTTACACAAACCAGTTCACTTATTTAGTTCAGAAACTTATAAGGATTATTTGTCTACTTTGTGGCATGATTTAAACGATGGGGAAGATTTGAAATCCATGCAAGACCTCTATGAAACTCCTAAGTATAAACTCTCGAAAGATGATCAAGAGGAGATGAAGGAACTAAAAGAAGAGGGTGTGTATGCTTCCATGCAGGAATTGGACAATCCATTTGAGGGGAAAAGCAACGAAGATAGTCTAACAATGACTTATCGTTACGGTTACTATGATTTAGACGGTAAACCTACTCTTCAGGAGTATATTCTATTAGAAGCTAAGGCTCACCAAACAATTGTCGCACCAATGGATGGAGTTGTATCTCTAGATGGCGACAATGTTATTCTCACTAACGGAAAAGGAGAGAATGAGAGTCGATTGACCTTGTATTCTATTCATAATGGCCGTGCGATTGAGGGGACAAGAGTCCTAACGGGTGATATTATTGGTGAAACACCAGACGATACAGGTTTGAAAGTTTCCTATCAAAAGTATAAGAACAAGAAAGAAAAATTGGTGTATGTCAATCCGCAATTCTATTTTCCAAAAGTCATTCAACTTCAGACCACTATCTTACCTGCCATTGGTCAGTTTGGTGGGGATGAGTTTGAACGAGCGAAACATATTTATGATTTTTTGAAATCTCAAGGGGCAAGTCCTCAAGCCATTGCGGCAATTTTAGGAAATTGGTCGGTAGAGTCTTCTATCAATCCTAAACGAGCTGAGGGAGATTATTTATCTCCTCCAGTTGGCGCTACCGATTCCTCATGGGATGATGAAAGCTGGTTAGCGATTGGAGGTCCAGCCATTTATAGTGGTGCTTATCCTAATATTCTTCATAGAGGTTTGGGGTTAGGTCAATGGACAGATACTGCAGATGGTTCAACACGTCATACAGCTTTATTGAATTATGCACGCACCCAAAATAAGAAATGGTATGATTTAGACCTCCAACTTGATTTTATGCTTCATGGGGATAGTCCTTACTATCAAAGTTGGTTAAAGGATTTCTTTGGAAATACGGGTAGTGCAGCCAATCTCGCCCAACTCTTCCTTACCTATTGGGAGGGAAATTCTGGTGACAAACTACTGGAAAGACAAACCAGAGCAACGGAATGGTATTACCAAATTGAAAAAGGATTTAGCCAAACAAACGGAGGACAGGCAAAAAGTGACCCGCAATCCCTTGAAGGGGTTCGTGGGGACTTGTATGAGCATTCTGTTCCTGGTGGTGGAGATGGTATGGCCTATGCCTATGGACAATGTACATGGGGTGTGGCGGCTCGTATGAATCAATTAGGCTTAAAATTAAAAGGAAGAAATGGAGAAAAGATTTCGATCATTAATACCATGGGAAATGGTCAGGACTGGGTTGCGACAGCTTCAAGTCTTGGAGGGGAAACGGGCTCTATACCAAGATCAGGTGCTATTGTTTCTTTTGTGGGAGGTACACATGGCACACCAGCAGACTATGGTCATGTGTCTTTTGTAGAGAAAGTCTATGATGATGGTTCTTTCCTTGTGTCTGAAACCAACTATGGGGGTAATCCTAACTATACCTTTAGAAAAATCTCTCAAGCAGATAGTGCCATCAGTTTTGCTTATACTACGAAATAGAAGAGTTTACACTTGAAATTTTAACCATTTTCAGGTAGAATAAATAGTGTAGATGAGTGGTCGGCTCATGGTCAATCTGATAGTAATCTTGGACATAAGGGCCAAGCGGTGGCGGACACCAGAACGAAATCCGATAGCAATCTTGGACGTAAGGGCCAAGCGGTGGCAGACACCAGAATAAACCGACTGACTAGGTGGCTTACAGACTCTGTAAACCACCTTTTTTGTGAGGAAAATATGGAAAATTCTAGAGATTATCGTAATCCAAATTACACCGAAAAAATAAAACTTCAGCGTTTTTTTACTCAGTTACAAATTGCGGCTTCTTTTTTTAAAGAACACTTTGTTGGCAAAATCATGTATTATGAAACGGAAATAGAAAGTGTTGAACTTCATTTTTCACCTACTAATTTCATGCACCTATGTGGTGTTGATTACCTAAAAGGTGCAGGCAGTTTCTTTGATGATTGTTTAAATAGACATGTCATAATTGATGGGTTGAAAATAAAAAAAGATGGAACCACGATGCAAAAGTTGCAAGTTTTAGGATCCATTGAGGAGTTATTGGGAAACCATGTTCATCTAACTGGTTCAGGACGTTATTTGTATTTGGAGTTTGATTATGCTCTACGTACAAGAAAACAGATACTAGCATTAACATTGAAAGAGACATCAAGGAAAATTGTTCCTCAATCTTTATTAGATTTGAAGAGAAAGACAGTATTTCCAAAAGGTCAAAAAGTAATTTCAATTTACTCAAAACATTTACAAACGTCGGAACTTTTTTATTATTTAAAAGATTAGTTTACATATCTTTTGTGGCATAAAACATATTTTATCATTATAAGGAGAACGCAGTTTTGGCTCGTTCTTTTTTTGTTGATGATATGCTCTAAACAACCTACACTAGATTGGATATGAAATAGTTTGTGATTACATAATTTATCTTCAGGGAAGTTATGGACATTATCTCAATTTCTGTTATGATAGACATCTCTAACAATTTCCGTTATAACAGACATTGACTTACAAAGTATTTCTTTTCTGAACATATTAGCGTTATAATATAAATGCAGTGTTACACTGTAGAATATTAAGAAAATAGGATACTGTAGGTTTAAAATAAATGTGTAAGATAAATAGTTGGATTAGTAAAAGTTTCAAGTCTGATAAGAACAATATTACATTTCATACAACTGAATGTATATATTTTATAAGAGAGAGGGATGCTTGATTGGGGAAAATCATTCAAAATACAGTTATAAGGATTTTAATAAGAATGAAAGTGTGATATTTCTTTTTCATTAATCTTCTAAATGTATTAAAATCAAGCTTTCCACTTATGTATTCTGCTAATAAACTTCAATACATTTCAATAGATTTTCAAAATTTGGTGGGGATTTTTATTATACTTTGTACGAGCTTTTCAATACCCTATCCCAACCTTTAAAATCCCCTAAGTTATTTACTCAAGGGATTTTTTATCTGCTTTTTTCATACTCAAACAGTCAGTCTAACTGTTTGATTTTCTTTGTGACTAACTCCCTAAAAATAGTAGAATTAGCTACTTTACTGATTTTACAAGATAATAACAAGACCTAAACGTATAATTTATTTAGGTTTACCAATTATGACTTTAACATTATCCAATAAGGTCTAACTCAACCGTCCCCAAAGTTAAATCCTTATGTATTTAATCAGAAAGATTATTTTTCGCATATTTTTTTATGTCTTTGGGATAAAATCCCTTATATTTTTTGAAGCATGTACTAAATTTACTGTGAGAGGAATATCCTACAGCCTCTGCTATATCTTGAATTTTAAGGGTAGAGTTCAGTAGGAGTAATTCCGCCATATTCATTCTCCGTCTTTGAGTATATTCTGTAATTGTGCATTGATATTTTTGCTTAAATAACTTTTTTAGTTTTGTGCCGCTCATAGTGGATATTTTTTCTAAAGTATCCTGTGAGATAGATGTTGCATAATGATCGTCTATATAATTGGCGACATTTTTCAAAGCCTCATCATCGGCAATAGATAGTGGATTGCTGTACTTATTTAAAAAAGAGTCTATTGTAATACTTAACCATTCCTTTGCCTTTGACTCAAAAAAGATTTCAGCAGCAGGAGATGCCATCTTGCAATTAAGGATATCTTTTGCGATTCTTTCTAAAGGCTTGTTTATTATAATGCTGGTATTAAAAAATAAATCTTCATAGTTACAGACTTTATTCTTATAAGAGGACAGGCATTGCTCTATCATGGACTGATTGAAATTTATACCGATTCCTAAATAAGGAGAGTTTTTGTGAAGTATAAACCTAAAGTCTTTAGAATTTTTTGTATTTATAGTATAAAGTGAATTTGAAGAAAGATTTTGATAAGGATTAAAACATTCACCGTTTGCTGTAACTAAATAAGATAAATAAAGGGAATAGAAATTATTCAAACCAGAAAAACTTGTATGGATAATTTCTTTTTTTATGAAAACATCATAAATATCAATAGTGAAATTATCGCCCTCGTAAAACCAATATATGCCTTCTGCATTATCCGTGCTAAAACGGAATTCATGTCCTACAGTGGAGTATTTTGTATTATCGATAGATTCATCTGTAGAAAAAAAGTTTTTAACAAAGTTATAAAAATCACTCATATTATACCTCCGTGCTTTATATTTTATCCCGAATAGACATTATCCCGAATAGACTTATTTAGCCATATCTAATTGATTGAAATCCTCATTTATTATAAAATAAATGATAAATAAAAACAAGAAAAACTATGCGTATTGCAAAAGAGTTTGAAAACAAGCCTCTAAAATCAGTCTAAAAAGGCTATTTATAGGGTTTGCTAATTTTAAAAAAAGGAGGAGTTGTTCAGTGAAGGATAAGAAGAAATCAATACTGAAAAGACTAATGGCTTACGGTGGTGAAAAAAGTTTTTTACTCTATATTGCTATTGTTATGTCTGCTGTATCAGGTGTCATGGTTTTGATGCCTATGGTATATATTCATAGAATTGTAAATAACTTAATTTTAAATGGGATGGTGAATTTTGATTATGTAAAGGAAAATTCAATTTATGCAGCAGTCTTTGCCGTTCTGGGGCTTTTTATATACCTAATAGGTTTAATTTTATCCCATATTTTTGCATTTGAAGTGGAAGATAACATTATTAAGACTTCCGTAACAAAACTAATAAACAAACCGCTTGGGTATTTCGATGACAAAGAAAGCGGAAGGATAAGAAATGTAATTGTGTCCGGAGCGTCTGAAACCCATTCTTTTATAGCGCATCAACTTCCTGATATGGCGATGACCATTATATCGCCAATCGTCCTGCTTGTATTTTTCTTCGTGTTTAACTGGAAGTTAGGACTTGCCAGTATGATACCGATGATTATCGGTATGACATTGATGTCATCTATGATGACAACCGAAACAAAAAAAATGAAGGATGAGTATTATGCAGGACTTTCCGATTTATCCTCTCAGACTGTGGAATATGTTCGAGGAATTCCTGTTGTTAAAACATTTGCACAAAGTGTTGAGAGCTTTGATAAGTTATATTCGTTAATCATAAAAACAAAAGACAATGTACTTAAGCTTACTATGAGTTATACGAATAAAATGTCGTGGTTTGAAACCGTTTCTACATCGACGGCATTTTTCTTGGTACCTGTGGCATTACTCTTAATAAAATTTAATGGAAACTTATCTAATGTAGTTGCAGATTCTGTTATTTACTTCCTAATAGGACCGGCATTTGCTACTTTTATTATGAGAACTGCGACGATTACACAATACAGTTATTTTGCAGAACTTGCTTTAGATAAAATTGAAAATATACTTGAGTTTGATGATTTTGTTTATGGAAATAAAACAAGTTCTGATGTTGGGATAGAGTTTAAAAATGTAAGCTTTTCTTATGAAGATGAAAATGTATTAGACGATATTTCATTTAAGGTGAATAAAGGAGAACGAGTTGCTTTAGTCGGATCATCAGGCAGTGGTAAAACTACTATAGCAAGGCTTGCTGCACGATTTTACGATATTAAAACAGGTGAAATTTATATTGGAGGAATTAATATAAAAGATTTTGAAAAAGAGGCTTTAATGAGAAAAATTGCTTTTGTTTTTCAAAACTCTAAACTATTTAAAATGAGTTTAAGAGATAATCTTTTAATCGGAAAGCCTGATGCAACTAATGAAGAAATTGACAATGCCTTAATCAATTCAGGGTCTAAAGATATTATTAAAAATTTAGATAAAGGACTTGATACTGTTTACGGAACTAAAGGCACATATTTTTCAGGAGGAGAGGCTCAAAGGATTTCTATAGCGAGAGCTTTTTTGAAAGATGCAGATATTATCATTTTAGATGAAGCTACAGCCTTTGCAGATCCTGAAAATGAACATTTGATTCAAGAGTCTTTTAAGAAGCTATCAAAAAACAAGACAACATTGATGATTGCTCATAGATTATCTACAGTAGTAGATGCGGATAAAATTCTTGTTATTGATAAGGGGAAAATTGTAGAAGAAGGCAAGCATTCAGATTTAATCGGTATGAGTGGGCATTACAAAAAACTTTGGGAAGAATATCAAAAATCCGTAAATTGGAAGATAGGAGGTTAAACATATGGTTTCTTATTTTATGAAAAAATATGCGATGTCAGAAAAAGGCGCTCTTAACTTAAAAAAAGCCATATTTTCACACACGCTTGTTAATTTAACTAAATTGTTCGCACCAATGATCGGTTTTATGTTTCTGTTTCAGTATATAGGCATTTTAAAAAGTATTGAGAGTTACAATTTTACTTCTATTCATTATATTGCACTAATTGTAGTAATGATGATTGTGATGTTCTTAATAGCGAGGTGGGATTATGTAAGACTTTACACCAATGTGTACAACGAGAGTGCAAATTCAAGAATTGAGTTAGCGGAAAAGTTAAAGAAATTACCTCTTTCTTATTTTGGTAAAAGAGATTTGGCAGACCTTGCGGAAACCATGATGAATGACATGAACTTATATGAAACAATTTTTTCTCATGCTGTACCTCATATATATTCAACGGCTATATCCACAAGTATTATTGCTTTAATGCTTATCTTCTATAATTGGAAACTTGCACTTGCAGCCCTTTGGGTAATTCCCATTTCTATTTTGATTATATTTTTATCAAAGAAAAGTCAGAAAAAAATAGTACAAGGCTGGATAGATGATAATCGTAAGGTTTTTGATAATCTACAGGAAAATATAGAGCAGATAGAGCAAATAAAATCTTACAACTTAGAAGATAGGATGTTAAATGATTTTTTTAAAAAATTAAATGCATCCACAAAACAGAAGACGAAAGGTGAAGTTGTAGCCGGAACACTTACAGGAATAGCTGCCGCAATTTTAAAGCTTGGAATTATAAGTGTTGCCGTTATCGGCGTCAACATGCTTATGGCAGGGGAGGTAAGTGCGCTGGTTTATATCGCATTTTTAATGCTTACAGCAAGTATTTATCTTCCTATAGAAGGAATAATCACCTTTATGTCAATGATAGTTATGCTTGATGCGGTTGTAGGGAGAATAAAGGAAATAAAGACCATGCCTGTTCAAAAAGGCAAAAAAGATATTGACATTAAAAATTACGATATTGAGTTCAAGGATGTTTATTTCGGATATGATGATTATTCTGTAATAAATTGTGTGAGCTTTACTGCAAAGCAGGGTGAAATCACTGCGCTAATCGGTTCAAGCGGAAGCGGAAAAACAACTCTCACCAAGCTTGCTGCAAGATTTTGGGATATAGATAAAGGAAAGATTTTGATAGGGGGAGAGGACATCGGTAAAATTGATCCGGAAACACTCCTTAAAAATTTCTCTATCGTTTTCCAAGATGTTACTCTTTTTAATTCAAGCATAAAAGATAATATAAAAATCGGTAAAAAAGATGCTACAGATGAAGAGATTATAAGAGCGGCTAAAATAGCAAGATGTTATGAATTTATAGACAAAATGCCGGATGGAATAGATACAGTAATAGGTGAAAACGGACAAAAACTTTCAGGCGGAGAAAGACAAAGAATCTCAATAGCAAGGGCAATACTAAAAGACGCACCAATCATATTGCTTGATGAGGCTACAGCATCTCTGGATGTTGAAAATGAAAGTCTAATTCAAGAGGCTTTATCCGAACTTATAAAAGAAAAAACGGCAATTGTTATTGCTCATAGATTAAGAACAATAAGAAATGCAAACAAAATCGTTTTATTAAATGCCGGAAAAATAGAAGCGATAGGGACAGATGAAGAACTTTGTAAAAGCTCGGAATTTTATAAAGCAATGCTTAGAAAATCAAATATTCAGTGAAAACTTATTTAGAAGGAAAATATAAAAATGGAAAAATTAAGAATTAAAGATTTAGTTACGATAGGTGTATTTACAGTAATATATTTTGTACTTATGTTTGCTTCGGGAATGATTGGTATTGTACCGATTTTATACTTGGCATACCCTACACTGGCAGGCATTATAACAGGAATAGTTATAATGCTCTTTATGGCAAAAGTTCAAAAATCATGGGGATTATTTATACTTGGGTTGATTTGTAGTCTTTTAGCAATTGCAATGGGAAATACATATGTAATATTGATACATGCTGTAATCAGTATGGCAATTGCGGAACTTTTAAGAAAAAAAGGAGAATATAAATCATTTAAATTTAATATGCTCTCATTTGCCGTATTCAACACTTGGATTTGTGGTTTCCTTATGCAAGTTGTGTTGGCTAAAGACAAGGTTATTAAACTGGCGGAAACAGGCGGTATGGGTCACGATTATATAATGAAGCTCATAGCACTTTTGAATTATCGAAGTATGGTATTAGTATATATCGGTGCTGTTGTCGGCGGGATACTCGGCGCATATATCGGTAAAGTCTTTTTGAAAAAGCATTTCGAAAAAGCTGGTATTGTATAATGCTCGTTTCTTTAGACAATCCATATAATCCCAATCCAATTAGTAAAATTTTAGTAAGTTTTTCACTTGGATTTGCTGTATTTTATAAAGTAAATACCTATTTTGAATGGGGAATTGTGCTTCTTATTTCATTTCTTTTTTTAATGAATGGATTTAAGAAAGAAGCCTTAAAAAACATATCATTTTTTGGGGTTCTTTCTTTGATACCTAATCTTGATGTAATTAGAAATATGAATGCGATTTTAATGATGTTTTTTATGCTATTTGCTGTATGTAAGATGTTTTATCTTCCATTTAGTGCGGGAAGTTTTTTTTTAAAAACATCGGATGTAGGAAGTGTAATATCCTCAATGGATAAAATGAATTTACCTCGTACTGTTTCTATACCAATTGCTGTAATGTTTAGGTTTTTTCCTTCATTTAGGGAAGAAAGTCACAATATAAAACTTGCTATGAAAATAAGGGGTATTACATTTAAAAATCCAATTTCATACATCGAGTATGTAATTGTGCCTTTACTTGTTATGTCTTCTAATATTTCTGATGATATTGCAAAGGCAGCAGAAACAAAATGTATTGAAAATCCTGTTAAAAAAACTAGGTACATATCCGTCAAAACGAAAACAGTTGATTTTGTTTATGTGCTTTCAATACTGATTATGGTTATAGGAGGAGCTTTATGGTAGAAATTGAAAATTTATCTCTATCTTATGGAAATTCTCCTAAAGTGTTAAAAAACATTTCTTTAGATGTAAAAAAAGGCGAATGTGTATTATTTACTGGGAAAAGTGGTAGCGGAAAATCTTCAATTATAAATTCTATCAATGGGTTAGCTGTACGATATGATGGAGCTTCTATGGGTGGTACCATCAGGATTGATAATAAAGATATTAAAAACCTCGAATTATACGAAATATCGCTCTTAGTATCAAATGTATTTCAAAATCCAAAGACACACTTTTTCAATATAAATACTACTCTTGAATTACTTCTCTATTTGGAGAATATAGGACTTTCAAAAAAACAAATGGATGAGAGACTAAATGATATGTTGGATTTGTTTCCGATAGAACATCTTTTAAATAGAGATATTTTTAAGCTTTCGGGTGGAGAAAAGCAGATTTTATGTATTGCTGCAAGTTATATATCTGGAACGGAAATCATTGTTTTAGATGAGCCTTCATCAAATCTTGATGAAGAAAACATTTTAATCATAAAAGAAATGCTTATAAAACTTAAAGATAAGGGTAAAACTCTTATAATCTCAGAACATAGAATATTTTATCTAATGGATATTGTAGATAGAGTTTTTTTGATTAAAGATGGGGAAATACAAAAGGAATATACTCAAATAGATTTTATGAAAATACCGTCTGAAAAGCTAAAGAAGTTAGGTTTAAGAAATAAGAATAGAGTAAAACTTACAGTACCCGAAAATGAAAATAAGGGAAATTTAGAAGTAAAAAACATTGAATTTAAGTTTAATGGCATAGATAAAAAATTGCATTTAAAAGACCTCTCTTTTGAAATGGGAAAAATTTACGGCATAGTAGGAACAAACGGACTTGGTAAATCCACTTTGCTCAGATGCCTTATAGGCTTAGAAAGAAAATCGAAGGATGAAATCTATTTGGACGGCAAAAGACTTTCAAAATCAGATAGGCTAAAAATATCATCCCTTGTAATGCAGGATGTTAATCATCAGCTTTTTACCGATTCTATTGCAAGTGAAGTAGGTCTTGGAATAAAAAATATTGAAAGTAGTTATGTTGAAAATATTCTGAAAAAACTTGATTTATATGAATCAAAAGATCGTCATCCAATGAGCTTGTCAGGTGGACAAAAGCAAAGGGTAGCAATTGCATCTGTACTATGTAAAAAATCTAAACTTATGTTTTTTGATGAGCCTACTAGTGGAATGGATTATTGCAATATGATGAACATATCCCATCTGATCAACGAATGTAAAAGCGATAAGAAAATAATATTCATTGTTTCACATGACCAAGAATTTTTAAATTCGATAGCTGACAATGTTATATATTTGTAAATATCCATAGTGATACTCATATTTGAAAAATCAAAATAAAGGAGATTTAAAGATGTAAGGAGATAAAAATATGAAATATCATGACATGATAATAGAAAATATAAGTGTATGTGAATTTCTTTTATCGTGTGAAAGTAAGATATTTCGTTTAGGAAAATTTTTATGCGTTATTAAATAATATAATAGAAAAAGAATACATTTCTAAAAGAGGACTTTTTACGCCAAAGTGTAGAAGTCCTCCTTTTTTATTATCACTAACGGAAAAGGAGAGAATGGGAGTCGCTTAACCTTATATTCCATTCATAATGGCCGTGCGATTGAGGGGACAAGAGTTCTAACGGGTGATGTTATCGGTGAAACACCAGATAATACAGGTTTGAAAGTTTCTTATCAAAAGTATAAGAACAAGAAAGAAAAATTGGTGTATGTCAATCCTCAATTTTATTTCCCAAAAGTCATTCAACTTCAGACTACTATTTTACCAGCAATTAGTCAGTTTGGTGGGGATGAGTTTGAATGAGCAAAACATATTTATGAGTTTTTGAAATCTCAAGGGCCAAGCGGTGGTAGACACCAGAATAAACCGACTGACTAGGTGGCTTACAGGTTCTGTAAGTCGTCTTTTTTACTTTAATAGTAATGTTTTACATTTTAAGGAGAACGCAGTTTTGGCTCGTTCTCTTTTTTTGTTGTGATACTTCTTTCAAGGAATATTTGATAGGATTGGAGTGAAAAAAGATTAACTAGGAAAGAAGGAAGTATATGGAAGCCATTTATCAACGTGATTCGGATCAAGATGGATTAACTGATGCTCAAGAATTGGCGCTAGGAACCAATCCTCTTAGCGCAGATTCTGATGGTGATGGTCGTTCAGATTTAGTGGAAATAGAAGAAGGAACCAATCCCTTAGAAAAGGATTTACAAGACATAGACCAAACAAGTCTAACGGAACCGTCATCAGTATTTATGGAAATGAAACAAAAGATTTCAGATATGATGGAGAGTCACTACAAGGAATTTATACAGGCTCTGATTAGTATTGAAACAGGGATTGAAAACCAACAAGACCTAGAAGACTTATATACTTACTACAAGAGAACAGATGCCGTTTCTCTTTTGTCTAGTGATTTAGAAACCAGTCCTCAAGAGGTTGAAATGGAGATAGAGTTGTAGGGGAATCATGTGATTCTCCTATTTTCGTATAGATGAAAGGAGCGAGTATGGAAGTAATGGAAGTAATGCAATTATTGGCTATGTTTCGTGGAACAATTCCCAAAGATAGAGAGAAAATGGACTTATTCCTTCGTTATCAAGCGCAACATTTTGATGAGAAATGGCAGGACTTGGTAGAGAGTTTTTTGACTGAAGAGGGGAAGATAGAAGAGATACCTCATGTCTATTCGTTTCATCAAGATATTGTTTCTTTTCTAGAGGCCAGTTCTGAAAATAATGACCAAGATTTAGAAAGTTACACAAGAAATTTTGGACAAGCAGGTCTAAGTAAATTATCTCAATTAAGCAATTTTGAGAAAAACTTGGTGCTAGAAGTCGCAACCTATAACCTTTCCACTCGATTTTACATCCAATCTGAAAAAGAAAAACTAGAACAACTAAGTGAGCTTGTATTTCATCAGAAACAGGATGTCAATTTAGTCAATGTCTATCGGGTTGCGAATAATCTATCTGACCGCATTAGTAGAGATATAGAGGAGTTTCTTCTAATGGTTGATTCCAAAGAACTAAAAAAAGAGGTTCTTGAGATTCATTTTGAAGAAAAAGAAGGAGATGTTCTAGCCTATTTGGGTTCAGAATTGATGGCTACTTTAGATACTGTTACGGATCTTGTCCATCATGAAGAAAACTACACACAACTCCCACTGACACAAAAGCTGAAGATTATTACTCATTTTGATGAAGTAAAAGCTAAAAGCGAAAAGTCTAAGCAAGTAGAGGAAGCAGTCTTACCTGTAGATAATATTGACCAGGTAGAAGAAAATGTGGAAGTTCATTCCCTATCTAAAGTAGATAAAATTGTAGAAGAAGCTTTGAGGGAATATCCAATCGGTTCACAAGTAAGTTATAAAGGACAAGTATTTCAGTTGATTTCGATTGAAAATGCACAGTTAAATGACTTAGTTCGCCTAGAGCTATTCAATGATTCCAAGCAGTTATTTGAAGAGAATCCTATCTTATACTTGAACAGTTTGGAAGAGATTGAACAAGTATTGTCTCATGTAGAACTTGAAAAAGAAGATTCAGAGATTGAGATTGGTTCATCAAGTGAAAGTCAGGAAATAGATTTGTTTTCCTATCTGGAAGAAGAAAAGGCAAAGGAAACAGAATCAACACCACTTAGTTCAGGTATAGAAGAGACGGATGTCCCTGTTCAAGATTTTGTTTTTCCAGATGATTTAGAGGACTTTTATCCTAAGACAAATCGTGAAAAAATTAAAACGAATATCGCCGCAATTGATCTTGTTAAAAGATTAGAAAGAGAGGGAAGACAAGCGAATCCAGAAGAACAAGAACTACTAGCCAAGTATGTTGGCTGGGGTGGCCTTGCCAATGAATTTTTCGATGAACTCAATCCAAAGTATGAAACAGAACGTTTAACTCTTAGGAGCTTAGTAAGTAAATCAGAATACTCGACCATGAAACAAAGTTCTCTCACAGCCTATTATACAGATCCAATGATTATTCGCCAGATTTGGCAAAAATTACTGGATGATGGTTTTGAGGGAGGAAGAATTTTAGATCCTTCTATGGGGACAGGGAACTTCTTTGCGGCGATGCCTAGAAGTATACGAGATAAATCAGAACTCTATGGGGTTGAATTAGACAGTGTGACAGGCGCAATCGCAAAACAACTCCATCCCAATACCCATATTGAAGTGCGAGGATTTGAAGAAGTTCCCTATCAAAATAATAGTTTTGATTTAGTCTTAACGAATGTTCCTTTTGGCAATTTTCGCATTGCAGATAAAAACTATGATAAACCTTATATGATTCATGATTACTTTGTCAAACACTCACTTGATTTAGTAAGAGATGGAGGACAAGTTTCGATTATCTCATCTATTGGTACAATGGATAAGCGGACAGATAATGTCTTACAAGAGATTAAATCAAGCACTCATTTTTTAGGGGGAGTTCGTTTGCCGGATACGGCTTTTAAAAAGATTGCAGGTACTCGAGTGACCACAGACCTCCTCTTCTTTCAAAAGGATCAAGCAAAGAATCTTCATGAGGAGGAGCTTGTTTTTAGCGGCTCTATTCCTTTTGAGGAAGATAAGCGTGTCTGGATCAATCCTTATTTTGATGGGAAATACAATACACAAGTTTTGGGTGAATATGAGGTACGCAATTTTAATGGAGGAACTCTCAATGTTAAGGGGGAATCAGAAACATTAGCTACTGACATAATGAAAGCATTAGAGAATGTGGACGCACCTAAACCAATTGACAATTCTTTGAAAGCACCTGTTTTTATCCAAGAAGAAGTGGATAATTCTATCCCAAGTCGTATCCGTGAGAACTTAGCGCTCTATTCTTTTGGATATGAGGGAAATCAAATTTATTACCGAGATACGCATGGCATTCGGAAAAGTTCAAAAGTGGACGAAATTAGTTATTATGTAGACGAGAAGGGAGAGTTTAAAGCCTGGGACAGTTCTTTGTCTGAACATAAAATAGATCGATTCGTGCAACTTCATTTGACAGATGAGGAAGCACTAGATGTATACAAGTCAGAAGAAGCGAGTAAAAGAGGGAAATATAAGGGCTTGTTCAAAAAAACGGTCTTTTATGAAAGCCCCTTATCGGATAAGGATATTAGTCGGATTAAGGGAATGGTTGATTTAAGAGAGACCTATCAAGCCTTAATTGAAATTCAACGCCATCAAGACTATAATCGGACAGATTTTCAAGTATTACTTAGCAAACTCAATCGTGACTATAACCGCTTTATAGGTCAATTTGGATATTTGAATGCCTCAGTCAATCGGAACTTATTTGATAGTGACGATAAGTATTCTTTACTAGCAAGT
>NZ_VTQF01000036.1:0-2727 GCF_008763935.1 Streptococcus mitis | reverse complement strand
TCCTCATGGGAATCACTTCCACTATATTCCGAAGAGTGATTTGTCTGCCAGTGAATTAGCTGCTGCGCAAGCCTTCTTATCTGGAAAAGGTGGTCAATTAAGTACAGTTGAATATCGTTCAAGCAGAGCTGAAACAAGATCTAGTGTGAGAACGAGTCAATCTGAGTCTCCTCAAAATCCTGCAGCAGCTCCTGAGAGTCAAAATGAGGATTTAGCTAGTCTCCTTCAAGAATTGTACGCTTTGCCCCTTAGCCAACGTCATGTGGAATCTGATGGATTAGTATTTGACCCAGCACAGATTACAAAACGTACTGCCAAT
The DNA here is from genome assembly GCF_008763935.1 of Streptococcus mitis. Lineage (GTDB taxonomy): Bacteria > Bacillota > Bacilli > Lactobacillales > Streptococcaceae > Streptococcus > Streptococcus mitis_DB. The sequence continues at coordinate 2,408 of NZ_VTQF01000036.1, read as the reverse complement.
GGTGTGGCAGTTCCTCACGGAGATCATTTCCATTTCATTCCTTATTCGCAAATGTCTGCTTTGGAAGAAAAATTGGCTCGAAATCTACCAATTGGAGGTCAGCCAGTTCAAAGTCATTCTAATAATACGAAACCAAGCAGCTCTGAGAAAACAAGTTCAACACCAAGTTCAACCATTAAACCAAACTTTAATCTCAATACGCCGGCACCGAATCGAGGAACTGGAGGAGCTTATACAACGGATGATGGGTATGTCTTTAGTCCGACAGATGTGATTGAAGATACAGGTGACGCTTTTGTTGTACCGCATGGAAATCATTTCCACTATATTCCTAAGAGTGATTTGTCAGCAGGAGAATTGGCTGCTGCTCAAGCCTATTGGAATGGGAAGCAGGGCTCACATTCTGCCACAAGCTCAAGTAAACCAAGTAGTGATAATGCTAAACCAGCCCAACCAAGTTTGACAGAGACTCCAAACCTGACTGTCACACCAACATATCATCAAAATCATGGGGAAGACATTTCAACACTTTTAAGTGAATTGTATGCCAAACCTTTGTCAGAACGCCATGTGGAATCGGATGGACTAGTCTTTGATCCGGCACAAATCATCAAACGTACAGCTAACGGTGTAGCAGTGCCTCACGGAGACCATTATCACTTTATTCCTTATTCACAAATGTCACCGCTGGAAGAAAAATTGGCTCGTATGATAGCTGTTAAGGGACAAAATGGCAGTGTCTTGCCAAGTGTTACTCCTCTGAAGCCGGCTCCTACTACCAAACCTCAAGCACCAGTGGAAAATAAACCGACTGAACTTGATGTCAACCAGGTTGTTAGAAAAGTTGGTGATGGTTATATTTTCGAGGATAAGGGCGCTAGTCGTTATGTTCTAGCTAAAGACTTAGCTAAGGATAAGATTGACGCTATTGAAAATCTCTTGTCAAAGAAAACTCAAGAGATACATGCCCTAGTTGCGAAGAAAGAAAATGTCGCTCCTCGTGACCAAGAATTTTATGATAAAGCATATAATTTATTGGCCGAGGCTCATAAAGCCTTGTCTGAAAATAAGGGTCGTACTTCTGATTTCCAAGCCTTAGACAAATTAGCAGAACGTTTGAATGATGAATCTTCTAATAAAGGAAAATTGGTAGATGATTTATTGTCATTCTTAGCACCAATTACCCATCCAGAGCGACTTGGAAAACCAAATTCTCAAATTGCTTATACAGACGATGAAATTAAATTAGCGAAATTAGCAGGTAAGTATACAACAGAAGATGGCTATATCTTTGACACTCGTGATATTACCAGTGATGAGGGAGATGCTTATGTAACTCCACATATGTCCCATAGTCATTGGATTAAGAAAGAGAGCTTGTCTGAAGCTGAAAGAGTGGCAGCCCAGGCTTATGCTAAAGAGAAAGGTTTGATACCTCCTTCAACAGAGAATCAGGGTTCAGGACATACTGAGGTTAAAGGAGTAGAAGCAATCTATAACAAAGTGGAAGCAGCTAAGAAGGTCCCACTTGATCATATTCCTTACAATCTACAACATACTGTTGAAGTTAAAAATGGTAGCTTAATTATACCTCATTACGACCATTACCATAACATTAAATTTGGTTGGTTTGACGAAGGACTCTATGAAGCACCTAAGGGTTATAGCCTTGAGGATCTCTTTGCGACTGTAAAATATTATGTTGAACATCCTGAAGAACGTCCTCACTCAGATAATGGTTGGGGAAATGCCAGCGACCATGTTCGTAAAAATAAGGCAGACAAAGACAGTAAATCTGATGAAGATAAGGAAGATCATCATGAATCAGACGAGTCAACCCGTCCTGAATCCAATGAAAAAGAAAATCATACAGGTTCAACCCCTTCAGTAGATAATCTTTATAAACCGAGCACTGATGAAGACGAGACAGAAGAAGTATCTAAAGATACAACAGACGAAGCTGAAGTCCCTCAAGTAGAAACCGAAAAAGTAGAAGCCAAACTCAAAGAAGTAGAAGCTCTACTTGCTAAAGTAACGGATGCTAGTTTGAAAGACAATGTGACAGAGAGCCTATCTGGTTTACGAAATAATCTGAGTCTCCAAACCATGGATAATAATGGCATCATGGCAGAAGCAGAGAAACTACTTGCTTTGTTAAAAAGAAAGTAATCCTCCATCTGTAAGTAAGGAAAAATCAACTAATGAAAAATGAAAGTCTCGATAAAGAGGCTTTCATTTTTATTATGTATATACGAAAAATTCTTGACAAGCAATACTAAAAAGAGTAAACTATTAACTAGTTAATTAACTGGTTCATCATTTTGTGGAGAATCAAATATATTTAAGAAATGAGGAAAGAATGAAAATCAATAAAAAATATGTAGCGGGTTCAGTGGCAGTTCTTGCCC
>NZ_VTQF01000035.1:0-2895 GCF_008763935.1 Streptococcus mitis | reverse complement strand
AAAAAGCAGCCTGCACTTTTTTTGTCTGCCTATCTGCCGGTCAATACCAACCGTTGGCAGAAGGCTTCCCAATCGGCAAGGGGCACAACGCGTGTGCCGTCTGCTAACCGGTGTACATCGGAAGCGTAGGCGGTGTGCCAATAGGTGTAAAACGGTAGTTTGGCGATGTCAACTTCCGATATGGCAAGAGCATTATCCTGTTCTGGCGTATACACAATCGGCAGGCCGAAATAGCTGCATTGGCCGTCTTCCGCTTGATTGCCTGTGTGGCTGGTTTGGCAGCGGTGTTTACCGGTACGGACAAACAGACGGCAGAATGCGTTCCAATCGTGCAGAAACACGGCGGCTTGCCCGTCTATCAGGCTTTGGGCGGAACCGATGCTGCTATCCCGCCAAAACGGGTAGAACGGCAATTCGGCGATGTGGCGCTCCATGACGACCGGGCAATCGCCCTCTCCTGCCGGCCGCATCACCGGAACGCCGAAACAGGCGGTTTCAGGCAAGGCATGTGCAGGCTGCATGAAGGCATTTTGCAGGATAACGACCGCTTCGGCAGGATCGATACCTAAACTATCTATGGCAGGCTGCAAGGTTGCGGGCAGGTCGCAAAAGCAGCCTGCACCTTCCGGCAGGCAGTACACCGAGTTGTGCGTATGGGCCAGCGGTGCCGCCCATTGGGTAACGGGCGAGGTGCGGATTCGGCTGCCTGCGGCAAAGCGTCCCGCCCCGTCTTGGGCGACCGTGCCGTACACCACTGCATACTCGGATTTGCCGGGCGTGTGGTAGCGCGTGAAGGTCCAGTCGGTGAGCTTGCAGGGGGATAGGGTGCTGTCGTGGGGATGTTCGGATGAGATGGGGGGGTCGAGGGTGTTGGGCATGGTTCATTCCTTGAAGGGCGGTTTCGGTAGCTTCAAACATAGGCCGCAGGCACGGCAACCAAATTCTCCGCCAACCAGATTTTTTGCGGGTACTGGTTGATAATCGTACCGTGGGCGATGCCCAATTCGTTTGCTAGCAGCGTGTTGCGCAATAGGTTGAAAGCGGCGGCCATTTTTTTATTCGGATTGGCGGTGGCTTTGATTTCAACGGGGTACAGCATCTGCTGGTGTTCGATCAGTAGGTCGATTTCTTTTTGATTGGTGTCGCGGTAAAAATAAATCGGCGGTTCTTGGCCTTGGTTGTGGAAGGATTTGATGATTTCACCCACCACGAAGGTTTCAAAAAACTGCCCGCTCTTGGCTCCGTTTTGAATGGTTTCCGGCGTCAGCCATTTGGTCAGGTAGGCCATCAGGCCGGTGTTCAGCATATAGACTTTCGGGGTTTTGATGGCGCGTTTAAGGTGGTTGTTGCCATAGGGTTGCAGCAGATAGACGATGCCCGATGTTTGCAGCACGGTGAGCCAACGCTTGACGGTATCCAACGATACGCCGATTTCCTGGGCCACGCTGCTGTAATTCAATAATTCCCCGCTGCGGGCGGCAATAGCAATCATGAACCGAGTGAAATCGCCGCTGCTGCCTACATTGACCAATTGGCGCACGTCGCGTTCGATATAGGTGGCGACATACGAGGCATAATAAACCTGCCAGTCGGTTGCGGGTTGCTCGTATAAGCGCGGCATATCGCCGCGGTGGATAATCTGCCAGATATTTTCGTGTTCGGGCAAACTGAATACCGGTTTCCGGTCAGCCAAATAGCCTTCGTCCGGCACAAAGGCCGTCTGAAAATCATCGCCGCGCATTTCGCGCCACGACAATCCGTTTAATTTCAATACCGCAATACGCCCGGCCAGGCTTTCGCTGACATTTTGCATCAACTCAAAAGCCTGAGAACCGGACAGCAGGTACAGGCCGTTCTGCTTGCGCCGGTCTATATCCATTTTCAGCAGGGGGAACAGCTCGGGGGCATATTGGACTTCGTCCACAATCAGCGGCGGCGTGTGGTTCAATAAAAACAGTTGCGGCTCGTTTTCGGCTTGGTCGAGCAGTAAGGGATCGTCTAAGGTAAGGTATCCGTATTCGGGCGCAATGTGCTGAAGCAGCGTAGATTTACCGACCTGCCGCGCACCGGTCAGCAATACAGCGGGAAATTGTGCGGACAGCTTTTGCAGGACGGATTGCAGGTGACGTGGGTAATACATAACAAAATCCAGTTTAACTTAAGACGGAATCTTAATTTAAACTGGATTTTTGCGCAATACATCTTATTTTGTGTGGTAATGATGCCGTAGGTCACACCGCGAAACAGCCGGACACTCCTCGTTATGCAGGCGGACATGGTTCTCGGGCGTGATGTGCCGCTTGTTTTGGCTGTTGGGCAGATAATCAACAATGGAGACCGGGCTGCATGAAACGGTAGATTCTCCAGCGGTACAAAAGGTACATGAAGAGTTAACAGCATTGAGCGATCAGCGAGAATAACAGGAAGTAGCTGATGATGACGCTTACAGATACGCTAACCCGACTAAAAAAAGAACCGCTCTTTCCAGTTAGGCAAGCTGACCGACAAAGGCACATCCGAACCACTGCTGAAACCAGAACATGCTCTTTCGCAGCTGCAGAGGGTTTTTGACGGGGTTCAGATGGCACTAAGGGGGGTGAGCTCATGGAGCACAGTACGCAGGCCTTCCTACTTCAAGTACGCTCAACAGAACAGCAACGGATACTGTGTTCTACCCGTAGTGATATCAATGCGCTCATGAAGGAGGTGCAAGGCATCAAACATCCTTTCCATAACCTATCTACATTCAACCAGAGATATTCAGCCCCGCCCTTCTAAAACATCATCGGTATCCTAGAATCCCAACTACAATCCTGATAATTATTGGTGGAACCAATATTAACCAAATCGCCAGCCAATAAACAAGCCACCCTGATTGGGTGGCCTTTTTATTAT
>NZ_VTQF01000034.1:0-2963 GCF_008763935.1 Streptococcus mitis | reverse complement strand
GCAAATCTGATTGCGGGGCTGATTAATGCAATGGGATGAATATTTTCGCAAGAGGTCTATTATTGTCCCTTACGATTTCAGACGACCTTTTTTCATTTTTTCAACAGGTGCAGCAGATATTGGCCGTATTGGTTTTTTGCCATCGGGCGGGCGAGTTCTTCCAAGCGCTCGTCTGAAAGCCAGCCGTTGCGCCAAGCGATTTCTTCGAGGCAGGCAACTTGCAGGTCTTGGATGTTTTGCACGGTTTGGACGAATGAGGCGGCTTCGTGCAGGCTTTCGTGCGTACCGGTGTCCAACCATGCAAAGCCGCGTCCCAAAAGCTGGACGGACAATGAACCGTCGTCAAGATACATTTGGTTGAGCGTGCTGATTTCGAGTTCGCCGCGTGCGGAGGGTTTGACTTGTTTGGCAAATTCTACGACGCGGTTGTCGTAGAAATATAAGCCTGTTACCGCCCAGTCGGATTTGGGCTGCTTCGGTTTTTCTTCGATGGATAAGGCGTTGAAGTTTTCGTCAAATTCAACGACGCCGAAACGTTCAGGGTCTTTGACTTGGTAGCCGAACACGGTGGCACCGTGTTGTTTGGAGGCAGCTTGTTTCAGGGTTTGGGTGAACGATTGGCCGTAGAAAATATTGTCGCCCAAAACCAAACAGACGTTGTCGTTGCCGATAAATTCTTCGCCGATGATGAATGCTTGTGCCAAGCCGTCAGGGCTGGGCTGCTCGGCATAGCTGATGGAGATGCCGAAATCGCTGCCGTCACCCAGCAGTCGTCTGAAAGAGGGATTGTCTTCGGGGGTGGTGATGACCAAGATTTCACGTATTCCTGCCAGCATCAATACGGACAGGGGATAGTAAATCATGGGTTTGTCGTACACGGGCAGAAGCTGCTTGGACACACCGCGCGTGATGGGGTAGAGGCGTGTGCCGCTGCCGCCGGCAAGGATGATGCCTTTCATGGGTTTTCTCCTGAGTAGTGTGTGTTTGCGTGATTTTCAGACGGCCTTCGGTCTTAAAGAGGCTTGCCGTTTCTCATGCCGAAGAAGCTTTTGATATCGAAGTAAATGGAACGGATGTCACCAGCTTCATTTTGAACGTCAATACGGTCATAGACGCTGTCATTTTTCTTTAACAGAGCTTGTCCGACTACACGATATTCAGGCATGTGTTCTTCAATCCAGGAGTATTCGGCGGCAATGCCACGCATAGTATCATTTTCAATGATGACAATTGCCCTTTCGATAGAGCTACCATCGGCTTTTATTGTCTTCTGAACTGTCGTTTGTGCAACATGATGTCGTGTTTCTTTGGCTGAAATTGGCGTAGAAACAAACAAGACGGAGGTCAAAGTTGCTAATAAGAAAATGCGGAATGGAGAGTACATGGATATTCCTTTGTATGATGAAGTCTGATGTTTTCAATAGAAGGATTGCATAGTTTACAACTTACCTAAACGTTCCAAACGGTAGTTGCCGTTCAATACGTTTTGCCACCAGGTTTTGTTGTCCAAATACCATTGCACTGTTTTGCGGATACCGGATTCAAACGTTTCCTGCGGTTTCCAGCCCAGTTCCCTGCCGATTTTGGCGGCGTCGATGGCATAGCGTACGTCATGACCAGGGCGGTCTTGCACGAAGGTAATCAAATCTTCGTACCGTGCTACGCCGGCAGGTTTTTCAGGAACGAGTTCTTCCAGCAGGGCGCAGATGGTTTTGACCACTTCGATATTGGCTTTTTCATTGTGTCCGCCAATGTTGTAGGTTTCGCCGACGACGCCTTCGGTAACAACCTGATACAGCGCGCGGGCGTGGTCTTCGACAAACAGCCAGTCGCGGATTTGCATCCCGTCGCCGTACACAGGCAGCGGTTTGCCGTCGAGCGCGTTCAGAATCATTAACGGGATGAGTTTTTCGGGGAAATGGTACGGACCGTAGTTGTTCGAGCAGTTGGTTACGATGGTCGGCAGACCGTAGGTGCGCAGCCATGCACGCACAAGATGGTCGCTGGACGCTTTGGAGGCAGAGTAGGGGCTGGACGGGGCGTAGGGCGTGGTTTCGGTAAACAAATCGTCCGTGCCGTGTAAGTCGCCATAGACTTCATCGGTGGAAATATGGTGGAAACGGAACGCCGCCTGTTTTTCAGACGACATTTGCTGCCAATAGGTACGCGCCGCTTCCAGCAGGTTGAATGTGCCGACGATGTTGGTTTGTATGAATTCGCCGGCGGAATCGATAGAGCGGTCAACATGACTCTCCGCAGCCAAGTGCATCACAGCATCAGGCTGGTGTTGTGCAAACACGCGGCCAAGTTCGGCACGATCGCAAATGTCCACTTGCTCAAAAGCGTAGCGCAGGCTGTCGGCTACGTCGGTCAGTGATTCGAGATTGCCTGCGTAGGTCAGTTTGTCAAGGTTGACGACGGAATCTTGGGTATTTTTGATGATATGGCGGACGACTGCCGAGCCGATAAAGCCCGCGCCGCCGGTAACGAGGATTTTTTTCATGGGATGGGTCTAAGATACAGTACAGCCTTGAATTATAACTGTATATATATTTTTTGTATCTTGAGTATCAATTAATATCACGGCATTATTTTGATATTTCGGTAGATCATCTCATTTAACTCTAAGAATATCATGAAGATATTTTCTATGATTATTTTGGCGTACCTTAAACGTTTTACTATAATTTAATTTCAGCAGCATGAATCCCAACAGTCCAGCCATCTTAAATCCGTAATTAAGTCTTCCCCTTAAAAGACAATCGAATTTTGTATCGTGCCTGAATGAAAATTTGTATAAAATGCTATTGGCAATATTGAAAAAGAAATTATTAAAATAAATTTTGTTTGTCAAAACCCTTTTATTAACCTACTACAATAAAATCATTATGAAACACACACCTTGTATATCGGAACTCCCGTATCATAGCAACAAACCGTCCGGCCGCCACCCGTACACACCC
>NZ_VTQF01000033.1:0-3074 GCF_008763935.1 Streptococcus mitis | reverse complement strand
GTGGATAGGCGGTTAGGTAGTTGATGTTTAATGGGGATTTATTCCGGACAGTAGTGCGCGCAGACGGGAATCCAGTGATTTGAAATCAACACAACTTTTAAACAATTCTGAAAAATTAAAGTCTGGATTCACGCCTGTGCGGAAACGACGAGTCTTTTTATTTCCACTGCTTTATTTTCAGACGACCTTTGAAGCAGGAATAAAGGTCGTCTGAAAACAAGGATGCCGATTTACTCGTCGTCTTCTGTTTTTTTCGGTCGCAGGTTTTCGTAGATTTCGGGCAGCGAGCCGATAATCCAGTCGGGCTTGGTCGCTTTGTCTTGTGAGAGCAGAGTCATGTCGCCGTAGCCGAAGGTTACGCCGACGCTGAGGCAGCCGGCGGCTTTGGCGGCGATGATGTCGTTGCGGGAGTCGCCGACCATAATCATGTTGGCGGGATCAATGCCCAAAACTTCGGCGGCGTGTTGCAGCGGCAATGGGCTGGGTTTCTTTTCGGGCAGGCTGTCGCCGCCGAGGATTAGGCTGAAGTAGTCGGCGAGTCCGAGCTGTTTTAAGAGTTCGACGGCGAGGATTTCGTTTTTGTTGGTGATGACCACCAGCGGGATGCCCAGTGATTTGAGCAATGCCAGTCCGGCTTCGGTTTCGGGGTAGGGGCGGGTGAAGTCGCTTAAGTGGTCGCGGTAGTATTTCATGTAGAACACGAAGCCTTTTTCCCACAAATCAGGCGCAGCTTCTTGGTCGCGGTCGTTGGTGATGACGCGGTGGACGAGTTTGCCGATGCCATCGCCGACGTAGCCTTCTACCGTTTTAGCGGGCAGCGGCTCCATGTCGAGATATTCGCGCATGGCTTCGGCTGCGGCGGCAAGGTCGGGGACGGAATCGCATAATGTGCCGTCCAAATCAAAAGCTGCTGCTTGGACGTGTTCGATGGCGGCGGTCATGATGTGTTTTACTCGTGAATGATAGGGACGCGTATTTTAACATTGTTTCCCGATAGGTAGTTTTCAGATGGATTGTTAACAATATAGTTGGAGCTTGAAATGGCATTTCATTGATTTTCAGAAGCTTTGACTTTGAAAGGCAGGCTGATTCAATTTTCAGACGACCTTTTTTAAAAACAAAGGTTTTTGGAGAGCGTTCAGAAAATAGGAACATTCTGTAAAGGGATGGACGAAGCAGTTTGAATGTCCTCTTCAGTCGTCTGAAAAATAAAACCATATATAAATTAATCAACTTTGAAAATACCGACTACATGCTATTACATTTCATTTGGAAATTGGTTATAGTTACAGCTGCAAAGTCTTTAAACCTCAATCCGACATGAGAAGGAAGAGCAATGTCCCAATCCGCAGCAAAAGAAACCCTTAATCCTTTCGAAATCGCCCGCAAACAGGTCAAAACTGCCTGCGACCGACTCACTGCCGACCCTGCGGTGTATGAAATCCTGAAAAACCCGCAACGCGTTTTGGAAGTTACCTTCCCCGTCAAACTCGACGACGGCACGGTCAAAACCTTCACCGGCTACCGTTCGCAACACAACAATGCCGTCGGTCCCTACAAAGGCGGCGTGCGCTTCCACCCCAATGTGAATCTGGACGAAGTCAAAGCTTTGTCGATTTGGATGACCATCAAATGCTGCGTTGCGGGCATTCCTTACGGCGGCGGCAAAGGCGGTATTACTTTGGATCCGCGCGATTATTCAGAAGCCGAGTTGGAACGCATTTCACGCGCTTATTCCGAAGCCATTTCTCCGCTTATCGGCGAAAAAATCGATATTCCCGCCCCCGATGTAAACACCAACGGCAAAATCATGTCGTGGATGGTCGATGCTTATGAAAACGTCGTTAAAAAATCCGCACCGGGCGTGTTCACCGGCAAACCGGTCGAATTCGGCGGCTCTTTGGCGCGTACCGAAGCGACAGGTTACGGCGTGAACTTCGCTGCCGTCCAAGCTTTGGAAAAACTCGGTAAAGACGTGAAAGGCGCGACCTACGCTATCCAAGGCTTCGGCAATGTGGGCTATCACACAGGCTATTACGCGCATCAATCCGGCGCGAAAGTCGTTGCCGTTTCCACCGTTGACGTCGCCATCTACAATGAAAACGGCTTGGATATGGAAGCCCTGTTCAAAGAGTTCCAAGAAAAAGGCTTCATTACCAATGAAGCGGGTTACGGCAAAGAAATCAGTAATGCCGAACTCTTGGCGCTGGATGTGGACGTACTCGCCCCTTGCGCGCTGGAAAACCAACTGACTTCCGAAAACGCCGGCAAAGTGCGCGCTAAAATCGTGGTCGAAGGCGCAAACGGCCCGACTACGCCCGAAGCCGATGCCATCCTGCGTCAAAACGGCGTGCTGGTCGTGCCCGATATTCTGGCAAACTGCGGCGGCGTGGTCGTTTCCTATTTTGAATGGGTGCAAAACCTGCAAGGCTATTATTGGGAATTTGACGAAGTTCAGGAAAAAGAAACCGTCGTCCTGCGCCGCGCGTTCCGCGATATTTGGAATCTGGCGCAAGAGTATGATGTGGACCTGCGTACCGCGTCTTACATGATGAGTATCCGCCGCGTTGAAAAAGCGATGAAACTGCGCGGTTGGTACTAATTAAATTTTGAAGGATTGGTTTGAGAAAAGGTCGTCTGAAAATTTTTCAGACGACCTTTTGGTTTGTGTGGCGGATAGTGCTTAAAAATGGAGCGGGCGGACTGGCGGCATTGCGGGTCGTATGCCTGCGGATAGGGGAGGTACGTCGATTGTCAGGTTTTTGTTGGAAGAGCGGGTGTGAATGTTGAGGTTGACGTGCAGCGGTAAACCCGAACCGGCAGCCGGGACGGGCTGATAGATTTTGCCGTCGAGGTTGATGCACTTGAATGGAGACCTTTGCAAAAAAGCCCTTCCCTCGACAGCCGAAACCCAAAAACAGGTTTTCGGCTGTTTCCGCCCCCAATACCTCCTGATTTTACCCAAATACCCCCTTAATCCTCCCCGGACGCCCCATAATCAGGCATCCGGACCGCCTTTTAGGCGGCAACAGGCACACTTAGCCTATTGGCCGCTTTCAACAGGTTTAAACACA
>NZ_VTQF01000032.1:0-3193 GCF_008763935.1 Streptococcus mitis | reverse complement strand
TGACTATCAGGTATCTGGGGAGGATTAAGGGGGTATTTGGGTAAAATCAGGAGGTATTGGGGGAGGGAAAGAGCCGAAAACCTGTGTTTGGGTTCCGGCTGTTGAGGGAAGGGCTTTTTTGCAAAGATCTCTTCTTAGGATTTCCAATAAATTCCCGCTTGCGCGTAAATGATGGCTGGTGGCAGACAAGGGGTTAAAAAGAAGTGAACCTTGCCATTTGCTATAAAACGCCGGACTCAAGAATCCTGCCTACGGATGAAAAGGGCTATGATAAAATCTTTGCGTTTTCACTATCCCTTTCAGACGACCTTTTTATGTTGAACCCATCCCGAAAACTCGCCGAACTTGTCCGTATTTTGGAAGAGGGCGGCTATATTTTTGCCGGCGATCCCGTGCAGGCGACGGAGGCGTTGCGTCATGTCGAGGGCGGCGTGGAAGGAAAAATCATCCGCCGCGCGGAGATGATAGACAGAGACAGTCAGCTTTGGCATACCTTGGAACAAGTACGGACCGGGTCGTTTTGGCTGTGGATTGTGGCGGCTGCGGCGATGTTCAGTACCGGCTTTTCAGGCACTTACCTTCTGATGGACAGCCAAGGGCTGAATTTCTTCCTGATTTTGGCGGGCGTGTTGGGCATGAATACGCTGATGTTGGCGGTATGGCTGGCATCGCTGTTCCTGCACGTAAAAGTAGGGCGGTTTTTCAGCAGTCCGGCGACGTGGTTTCGGGGTAAAGATCCCGTCAATCAGGCGGTGTTTCGGCTGTATGCGGACGAATGGCGGCAGCCTTCGGCGCGTTGGATTGCCGGCGCGACTTCGCACAGTCTATGGCTCTGCACATTGAGCGGGATGCTGGTGTCGGTATTGCTGCTGCTTTTGGTGCGCCAATATACGTTCAACTGGGAAAGTACGCTGTTGAGCAATGCCGCTTCGGTACGCGCGGTCGAAATGTTGGCGTGGCTACCGTCGAAACTCGGTTTCCCTGCCCCTGATGCGCGGGCGGTGGTCGAAGGTCGTCTGAACGGCAACATCGCCGATGCACGCGCGTGGTCGGGCTTGTTGGTCGGCAGCATAGCCTGCTACGGCATCCTGCCGCGCCTGCTGGCTTGGGCGGTATGCAAAATCTTTTTAAAAACAAGCCAAAGCAAGCTGGATTTGGAGAAGCCTTATTATCAGGCGGTCATCCGCCGCTGGCAGAATAAAATCGTTGATGCGGATACGCGTCGGGAAACCGTGTCCGCCGTTTCTCCGAAAATCACCTTAAACGACGCGCCCAAGTGGGCAGTCATGCTGGAAACCGAATGGCACGAAGGCACATGGTTTACGGGCAGGCTGGCGCAGGAATGGCTGGATAAAGGCGTAGCGGCGAATCGGGAAGAAGTTGCCGCTTTGGAAAACGAGTTGAAACAGAAACCCGCCCAGCTCCTCATCGGCGTGCGCGCGGAAACCGTCCCCGACCGCGGCGTGTTGCGGCAGATTGTCCGACTCTCCGAAGCGGCGCAGGGCGGGGCGGTGGTGCAGCTTTTGACGGAGCGGGCACTTTCAGACGACCTGTCCGAAACATTGAACCACTGGCGCAACGCGCTGGCAGAGTGCGACGTGGCATGGCTGGAACCTGATAAGGCGGCGCAAGAAGGTCGTCTGAAAACCAATGACCGCACTTGAAACGCCCCATAAAGCCGCCATCCTGAAAAAGGTCGTCTGAAAATCCATTCTTCAAAAACATCATGAACAAACAACCACTTTCCCTCGCCGTCGTCGGGCATACCAATACCGGCAAAACCTCGCTCCTGCGCACCCTGTTGCGCGACAGCGGGTTCGGCGAAGTCAAAAACGCCCCGTCCACCACGCGCCATGTCGAAGAAGCCGCGATTACCGACGGCACCGACACGCTGCTGTATCTGTACGATACGCCCGGACTCGAAGACGCGGGCGGCGTTTTGGACTGGCTTGAAACCCATACGGATGCACGCGCCGACGGCATCGAGCGGCTGCAACAGTTTCTCGACAGCGACGGCGCACATCACGATTTCAACCAAGAAGCCAAAGTGCTGCGGCAGCTTCTGCAAAGTGACATGGCGTTGTACGTCATCGACGCGCGCGAACCCGTCTTGGACAAATATCGTGATGAATTGACCATCCTTTCATGGTGCGCCAAGCCGGTCATGCCTGTGTTCAACTTTACCGGCGGGCAGCTTCCCGAAGCGTGGACGACTATGCTGGCGCGGCGAACCCTGCACGTTTTCGCAGGATTCGATACCGTCGCCTTCGATTTTGAAGGCGAATTGAACCTTTGGAACAAGCTCGCCACCATGTTGCCACAGCATGACATCATCGACCGCCTGACCGCCTCCCGCCGCCGCGAATGGACGCGTCTGGATAAAGAAGCGCGACACGAAATCGCAGGTTTCCTGCTCGACGTTGCCGCCTTCACGCAGGAAATCGACGAAAACGACGACCCCGCGCCCGTCCTGCAAACCATGCAGGCAGAAATACGCCAGCTCGAACGGCAGATGCAGCAGCGGCTGTTTGGCCTCTACCGTTTCTACCACAGCGAAATCGACAGTGGCGACTGGGTGCCGAAAGCCTTCCGTCAAGACCCGTTCGACAGCGAATTGCTCAAAGAATACGGCATCCGTACCGGCACGGGCGCGGCAACCGGCGCACTCATCGGTTTGGGGCTGGACATCGCCACGCTCGGCGGTTCGCTCGGATTGGGGACGGCAATCGGCGGCTTTTTGGGCGGCATCCTGCCCAATACCCGCACCATTTCCGACAAGCTCAGCGGCCGCCAAACCCTGCACACCGATCCCGAAACCCTGACCCTGCTCGCCGCCCGCGCCCTCGATTTGCTCCACATCCTGCAAACGCGCGGCCACGCGGCGCAATCGCAAGTCGAGTTGCACAGCCGCAAAGCGCCATGGCAGGCGGACAAACTTCCGTCCGAACTCAACAAAGCGCGCAGCAGGTGGAAATGGTCATCCCTCAACACCCACCTCCCCGAAACCAGCCGCGCCGAGCGCGAGGAATACACGGAAAGTTTGAGTAGGAAATTGGGCGGATAAAAAATCAAAGGTCGTCTGAAACCTTAACTCAAGGCTTTCAGACGACCTTTGCCATATCGGCAACCTCACCTTGTATATCGGAACTCCAGTATCATAGCAACAAACCGCCCGGCCGCCACCCGCATCCCA
>NZ_VTQF01000031.1:0-3315 GCF_008763935.1 Streptococcus mitis | reverse complement strand
GCATTTGTAGCGTTGTTTGCCGTTTCGGCAGCCGTTCCTTTTGACTTGTTTTGAGTCGCAAAAGGGCATTTTTTTGTATTCAAAGCCTTTGACCTCTTTTAAAGCCTTATAGGATAAGGCTTGCGGGGATTTTAGCCTCCATTTTGTTACTTACGTCCCAGGGCTCAAAATGGAAGCATATCATGTTGATTTAAATATATTTTATTTTTAAGTAAATCAATAATACCGTAAAAAATACCGTAAATTTGTCAAAGTCAAAATTTTTCAGGGGTGTTTTGTGGTATTTCTGCCAAGCTGTGAAATATGGTCGGATTGTAACACCGGCAATCACGCGCCGTCTTGTGGGCTGGTGTTTTCTCTATTTTTCCAGCCGTCCGATATTGCCTTTCGGACGGCTTTTGTTTGTATCGGCTCTGTCGGTCATGCGCCCACACAAAAAAGCGTATATACACAAAAAACGCAAAAATCGTTTGTTACCTTGTTACCAATGGCTGAAAGACTTACCAGTCATGGCTTTCGTGGTAACAAACACATATCTTAACCTTGTTACCGTTTGTTACCACTCCTGTTTTTTAAGCGTAACTATATGAATATAAAAGGGTAACAAATGGTAACAAGTCGGTAACAAGTAAATTTATGTTCATTTGTTACCGTTTTTTTTCTTTATTTTTATATTGATATTCATATAGTTATAAATGTTAAGTTTTGTGGTAACAAAGGTAACAAATGATTTTGCCTCGCGCATAGGGTTTTATCTGTTCGCGCGTCTTGGTCTTCTTTTCCCTTTTTATGGACTCTAAAAATTCGTTGTTGGGCGCAAAAAAGCCCGCCTGTATCAGTCATGGCGGGCTTGGTGGGCGTTTTGAATTAACCTCATGCAAACGGTCAGTCTTCTAGTTCCATATTTGGGGTCAGAACATAATACCAGCCGCTCCCTTTGCGCTGGTGTTGGTAGCCTTTGTTTTTGTGGTTGTATTTCAGCAATCCCCCGTCTAACAACACACGGCAAACTTTTAATTCATCGAAACTTTGGGCGATTTCATCGGCAAAGACACGGCGGATTACCCACAATTCCAATTTCTCCCCCTCCTGTTTCCGATAGCCTGCATGGTCTTTATTGGTGCTTTTATCGCTCCAATCCGTAAACCTCATACCTAACGCGTATAGGTCGATAAAGTCCTCCGCCTGCTCGATGATTCGGCGGTCTTCGTGTTTCCCCGCCCCGTTGGTTTCCAGCCATTCGTCAAAGCATTGTTTCACGCCTGCCATGCCTACGCCGGCGGCTAAACCGGTAACGGGGGCGGCAAGCTCCAAAGCGGCGGCGGCAAGGGCAAAGCGTTTTGCTACTCTTCGTGCCTGCCCTGACAGTTCGGGGACGGTCTCCATAAATGCGGTCATTCGCTCGTTTGCCTGCCGTTTGGCTTGCTCTAGGTCGTCTGAAAGCTGTCGGATGAAAGCCCTGCCCGCTTCTCCGTGATATTGTTCGGCGGATTGGGCGATATGTTCGCTCAATAATGCGCCGCTCTCGAAGCCGTGCAAGATGTCGTAAATACCGTATCGGGCGGCGGCTCTGATACTGGGCAGGCGGGCGGCTTGCCCTGCGTTCCAATCGCCTTTGTGGTGTTTCAGGATGGAATCGGGGGTCTTTTCTCCTGTCGAGAACATCATCACTTTCCAGCGGCTCAAGGCGCGGTTTCCGCCCTGTTTTGCGCCCTGTACTTTGTTGATTCCGTTCATGACGCTGTAAACGGTGTCGCCGATGACGTGGGGGCTTGCCTGCCCGATTTCGTCCAACACCAGCAAGCCGTCATTGCGGGCGGCGGCGGTATTGGAAAAGCCTATTTTCGTGCCGCTCCAAGACAACAGGCTGCCCGATGGTCTGCCCCATACGCTCAAGGCTGCTTTTGCGGCGGTGGTCTTGCCGTCGGATGAATCGCCCGTCAGGTGGAAACCGCCCGATTCTTCGCTCAACAGGGACAGCAAGGGGGCGGCAAAGGACGCGCCCAATGCCAAGCATAGGCGGCTGTTTCCCGCTGCGTATCGGGCGATATTTTGCTGCCAGTCGCCAAGTTCTCCAGTTGGTCGGTATGCCGCCGCTTGGCTGGTGTCGCCGTTGTAGATGACGGCGGGGGTTTTGCCGTCTGCCGTGATGGTTTCGCCGCTGGGCATGATGTAGGTGTCGCCGTGCCAGCCCGCGCGGTCGGTAATGGTAAAGGCGGTACGGCTGCCCTGTGTCTGCAAATAGTCAGCCAGCCGCTCCCTTTTTGCCCGCCCGCTCATGACGGTTAAGCCGTAACCCTGCAAACGCTGCCAGCCCTGAACCGTGCCGATTTCCGCTTGCGGGATGGCGGCGGTCTTGGTTTGGCGTGTGATTTTGTCCTGCCAGCGGATAACGCGGTAATACGCGCCGTCGTTGTCCTGCCCCGTGCCGATGATGTCGATAGGGTCGGAAAGTAATAGCGGCTCTGCTTCGATGGCTTCTCCGTCTTTGCCTGTCCTGACGTTTATCCACCATACGCCCCGATGGTCGGTATCGAAGCGGGGGCGCGGGCGGTATGGTTCGATGTCGTTGATGTTGTAGCCTTTGATGCTTTCCTGCTTCGCTGTTTCGGTATTTTTCATGCTGCTTTTCCTCCGATGGTGTGTTTCAGGTCGTCTGATTGGGCTTCAGACGACCTTTTTGCTTCTTTCAGTTCGTCCAATGCGTCATAGCCCAGTGTGTCGCTCTGCCATATGCGCGCCTTGATGCCCTGCTTGATGGCTCGGACTGCCAAATCATGCGCGGCTTTGAAACCCACGGGGCGCGGCGTGTCGTTATCGGCAATAATCACGATTTCCTTGAGGTCGTCTGAAAGTCGGTATTTCGCCATGCTGTTTGCGCTCAAGGCGGCGGATAAGCCCCAATCGCGGGCTTGGAACAGTTCGCGGGCGGCAAGGGCGGTTTCTATGCCCTCTGCGATGACAAGCCGTCCGTTTTCAGGGGTAGGAAACAAGTGAACCGCCAGCCCTGAAATACTGCCCTGTTTGCGGCTCTGCATTTTCTTGGCGGGCAGGGCTTCGCCCGTTTCGGGGTGTTTGATTGCCAGCTTTCGATAATGCGGGGCGTGTAGCCCGTCTTCCCCGTATGGCTTGTCATAGGTCGTCTGAAGATAGGTCATGTGCAAGCCTTGAAGCCCTCCGCCCGTATCGCGGATGGCACAAACCATACAGGGGAAACGACCGATAAAAAGCGGCTTGTCCTCCCCCGTCGTCCAATAGACCTCTTGCGAAAGTATCCTGAAGATTTACAATTCCCAAATGAAATACGAAAACCTA
>NZ_VTQF01000030.1:0-3317 GCF_008763935.1 Streptococcus mitis | reverse complement strand
AATCGTTCTCTTTGAGCTAAGGCGAGGCAACGCCGTACTGGTTTAAAGTTAATCCACTATAAATTATCATAGTCGCCCCAATTCCCTTTGCAGGGCTTGGATGTTTTGCTGGCGGTCGAGTACCGCACTTTGCAGACTGGTGATTTCCTGTTGGTTGACATGACCGCCTTTGGCTACGCGGGCTTGCGCCAGAGATTTTTGCGCTTCGCCCAATGCTTTACGTTCGTTGCTCAACTCCGTTTCCAAAATCGAACGGCGGCTAGTGCTGCCGGAGGATTTGGGCGCAGGCGTTGCTGCGACTTCAGGAGCAGGACGGATGGGCGCAGGTGCAGGGTTTGCCTTAGCGGTATTTTTAGGGGCAGGTTTTGCGTTACTGGCTCGTTTTGACGGAGCTTCAGCAGCAGGCTCAGACATTTCAAAAGCAGGAGCATCGTAGCGCGAGCTGCTGTATTTACCGATGGTCGGTAAATCCGCTGAATGGCAGTTCCCGGATGGACGCGATGTATAGATGACTTCGCCGTTGACTGTACAGGTATAAATCTTGGGAGAGGCTTGTGCGCCTGATACGGCGGCAAACATCAGCAATGAAGCTGCCAATGTGTGGAGTGATTGTTTCATGGTAAGGTCGTAATGTGAAATAAGTAATTGTTCGATAAATATTGCATTCAACTGTAATAGTATAACAATCCTGGCTTGTTCGCTCAAATAGGACGGACGGCTTTTTTTAATTTCAAAGTTTGCAAACCGCCCTCTTCATTTTAGCGAAAGTTGCTTCACTCGTTTTCAGACGACGTTTGTGCGGCTTTATCCGATTTTTTGGCGCGTGATTTGGCATTTTTGCTCTTTGCCTCTTGCTCTTGCGCTTTTTCCCGAGATTTTTCTTTTGAACGCGTCTTCTTTGGTTTAGCTGCCTTTTCTTCACTATCGCTGCTTAATTTGTTGATTTTCAAACGATATGCACCGCCTTGGTGGCTGCTGATTTTAGGCAGGTCTGCGCCTGTACAGTTTCCCGAAGGTTCGGATGTATAGGTTTTGCTGTTGCCTGAATGGCAACTGAAGACAGCTGCTGCGGTGTGAAGGGATAAGCCCAAAATGAGGGAGGATGCGACGATAAGTGCTCCTTGCTTGATTCGTGAACGCATGAGTTTTCCGTAGTTTGAGTTTTCAGACGACCTATTTTTGTTTTTATGCAGTCCGGCAATATTAAATCACTATGCCAAACTGTATTTTTATCAGCTTCTGAAGGCAGATACGGAAACTCGGGCAACGGAATATTTATATTTGTGTAAATTCTGCGTCGATTTCCGTCAGGATTTGCTCCAGCTCTTCCTGCCACAAAAGCCAGTTTTCTTCTATTTGTGTTAATTTTACTTTAATTTCTGTTAATTGTGTGAGTGTTTGTTGTAATTTTGTTTTATTTTCGTCCGAATAGGCTTCTTCTTGTGCCAAAAATGCTTCACATACCGTTTGAATTTCAGAAAGCTGCGCCATTTCTTTTTCGGCTTTGTCGATTTTCTGTTGTATCGGCTTACCGCGTCGGGCTTTTTCTTGACGGATTTGCGCTTCGATACGCTTGGTGTCTTTGCGGTTTTGGCTTTGTGCGGAAGCCGCAGGCGCTGCTGTGGCGTTTTCTTGCGCCAACCGCCATTGACGATAATCGTTTAAATCGCCGTCAAAGTTTTTCAGACGACCTTTGTCAATCAGGAGGAAGCTGTCGGTAGTCGCTTCGAGCAGGCTGCGGTCGTGCGACACGACGATTAAGGCGCCTTGGAAACTTTGCAACGCGAGCGTCAAGGCGTGGCGCATATCCAAATCCAAATGGTTGGTCGGCTCGTCAAGCAGCAGCAGATTTGGCTTTTGCCAGATAATCATGGCGAGGGCGAGGCGGGCTTTTTCTCCGCCAGAAAAAGGTTCGGTTTTCTGCAACGCCATGTCGCCGACAAAGTTGAAGCCGCCGAGGAAATTTCGGATTTCTTGTTCGCGCACTTCGGGAGAAAGCTGTTGAATGTGCCAAACAGGGCTTTGGTCAGCGCGGATGGTATCGAGTTGGTGTTGGGCAAAATAACCGATATTGAGTTTTTCGGAACGGATGATGCTGCCGGAGAGCAAATCAATTTTTCCTGCCAAGGCTTTGATAAACGTAGATTTACCGCTGCCGTTAACACCCAATAGCCCGTAGCGGGCACCGCTTTCCAGCGACAGGGTAATGTTGTGCAGGACGGTTTTGCCTTCGTACCCCAAATCAGCGTGCTCCAGCTTCAGCAAGGGATTGGGCAGATGGTCGGGATTGTAAAACTCGAAGGAAAACTCGCTGTCCAGATGCGCGGGAGCGATGCGCTCGAGCTTCGCCAATGCCTTCATGCGGCTTTGCGCTTGAACGGCTTTGGTGGCTTTGGCTTTGAAGCGGTCGATAAACGATTGCAGATGTTTGATTTGCGCCTGCTGTTTGACATAAGCAGCTTGTTGCTGCGCGAGACGCTGCGCACGTTCGGTTTGGTAAAAATCGTAATTGCCGCCGTATTGCGTGAGTTTTTGCTGCGACAATTCAATAGTTTGAGTGGTGGCCGCATTGAGAAAATCGCGGTCGTGGGAAATGATGATTTGCGTGCAGGGTAAAGAGGCAAGATGGTTTTCCAGCCACAAAACGGTTTCCAAATCCAAGTGGTTGGTCGGTTCGTCAAGTAAGAGCAGATCGGCGCGGCAAATCAAGGCTTGCGCAAGGTTCAGGCGCATACGCCAGCCGCCGGAAAAGGATTTGACGGGACGGCTGTGTTCTTCTTGTGAAAAACCGAGTCCGTTCAACAATTTCGCCGCACGGGCCGGCGCAGTATAAGCGTCGATTTCTTCCAATTTGGCATGATATTCCGCCTGTTTCATGCCGTCATTTTGCGCTTCCGCCTGCGCCAAGGTCGTCTGAAAAGCCTGCAACTCGGCATCGCCCTGCAAAACGTAGTCCAACGCGGAGATGTCCAAGTCGGGGGTTTCTTGGGAAACGGAAGCAATCCGCCAATTTTTCGGAATCGAGACATCGCCGCCATCCTGAGTGATTTCACCCTTGATTAAGGCAAACAGGCTGGATTTGCCCGTCCCGTTTTTACCGATCAAACCGACGCGCTGACCAGGATTGACGGTGGCGTTGGCTTTGTCGAGCAGGACTTTCAAACCGCGTTGCAGGGTGAGGTTCTTGATTTCAATCATGATGGTAAGGGACGGGCGGAAAAATGGGAAAGGCGGTATTTTATAGCGAAAACAGCATTATAGTGGATTAAATTTAAATCAGGACAAGGCGACGAAGCCGCAGACAGTACAAATAGTAC
>NZ_VTQF01000029.1:0-3436 GCF_008763935.1 Streptococcus mitis | reverse complement strand
CTTCAAAATTACCAATTCCTACAAATTCAACGTCCTTTAACTTTATAATTTGATTTTTGTCCACGAGAATCTCCTATCACTGAAATACAGTTCCAATACCACTGAAAAAGTCAGATACTGCATTACCAACACCATCTATGATTTCCTTACCTGTTTTTACTACATTATTTGTTATTTTTGTGACTTCCTTTCCAACAGTATTATCATAAATCATATCAAATACAGCATTGCCTGCAATTGATAAACCCACTCCTACTATAAACCCTGTAGCAGCTCCAACAATACCACCTACAGCAGTTCCTGCAATAGGTATAACACTACCAATAGTAGCTCCAATTGCTGCTCCTGTATTCATACCAATGGTCATAGCTCCAGTCGATATTGCTGCATGAGCCCCACTCTTAATAACAGCGTTCGGAACATTTTCACCAGCTGAAACTTGTGTAGTGAAATCAATTGCAGGACCGATAAATGCCATAGCCCTACCTATTTCAGGGCCAGACTTGGCAAAAGTTTCAATGCCTTTACCCATGCTTATAAAAGATCCTGACGCGACATTACTTACATTATCAAATATATTAGGAGGAACTATACCATTAGTTCCGAGGTTAATAAAACTTCCAAGTGAATCGCTTAATTTATATAAACCATTAATCACCCCTCCCACAACAGTAGGGGTCTTTTCCAATAATTTAACCCAGCCCTTATCTCCAAACACATCAATACTATTCATGATTGACTCATTGGCGAAATTATTTTTTAAATCATTTGAAATTACATCAGAATAATTTTGATAGTTCGAAGCTACCGTCCCACTATACTTAGATTCGGCAAGCTGTTTTGCGAGAGAATTTTGATACTTCACAGCTTTGGAGTTGCTATGGATAGCTGTGTGAATCTCTGAAACTGAATTTTTAAACCAAGTTCGATTATAATAATTTCTCGATGCGGTGTTCCCATATGGAAGAGGAGCATAACCTGATAGGGTAGCAATTTCACTATTTTGCATATCTATAAGGTCAAAAGTATCTGTCTTTAAAAGAACACTATTAAAAGCTTCCATGTTCTTTATGGTATCATCTAAACTCTTGACTGCTTCACTATAGCTCGTATTCACACTATCCAAACTAGGATTCGTTAACGTCAGGATATCACTTATCCCTGCATAGATATTTTGTGTCTTACTGGAACTGCTCTTTAATCCCTCGATCGGATCTTTCATGCGTTGCTTGATACGTTCTAGGTATTCTGTCTTAATAATGGCACTGTTGTCGGTCTCACCAACCGTCTCCTTAAAAAGCTTGATAATCCCATCATAGCGGTTTACGATACTATCCAAAGCATTGCTATAGTTATCTAGCAAAGGAATCTGGTAGTTAGAAACTTTTTGGTTGATTGTGTCCTTAACGACACCTTTGAGATTATCTGTAGAGACAACTTAAGATAAACTGCTTCTGGCTTTGGTTAGATCGCCCTTGATACCACCTACAGATGTACTCAAGGCCGATTTTCGAGCCTGTACCTCAGATAAATCAATCTTCATTCACTATCTCCTATCCATATACGCTAGAAACAATGCCCTCATTGAAATACTCTCTGCGAAAGGACAATTACACCATTATATATTATTCTATTTTTCCTTTTTTAATGCTACTTTCAATAGAGCCAAGCCATTTCTTATATAATTTAACAAAACGCTCTTCATCAATATCACTATATCCTTTGAACACAATATCATCAATATCTTCATGCTTAAAATAATAAACTTGCTCTGGAGTTAATTCTTCTGGAAATAGAGCTCCAGTATAATCAAACAATACATCCTGACCTTCCTACTCTACAATAGCGCCCCTATTTAAAATCATAACTTTTTGGTTTCCACCAGATAAATAAACAATAGTTCCAATAGGCAAAATTATAACTTTCTCCTTATTTTACAATATAAAATTTATGTCTTTTAACTACAAATAATAAGTTAAAAAACCTAGCAAATAACAGCTGATAGAATCCTAAACATCCAAAAACAATTAACAAAATAAAATTTGATGAAGCAACTCCCATAAAAAGACAGATTGGAATTCCTAAAAAACAACTTAAAAAATCAACTATTTTTTGAGGAAATTTGATGAAGCTTTTTCTTGGTTCCTCTACTCTTCGTAAAATACTTTTTTCATCTACCAAAATAGGGATTTCATCTGTATTTGACTTAAAGATAAGAAAAGAAATCAGTAATATAGCTCCACAAAAAATCATTGATAACCAAAGATACCATGATTCTCTAATTATCGAATTATTAAAAATCAACAGTGGGTTAATATGTTTTGGTAGAATCAAAAGAAAAACTAGTACAATGCCAATACTATACTCCAGTAAGCTTCCTTGAAATTGATCCATTATTCTCCAAGTTGTTGTTTTTATACTAGCATTGTCAACTTTATAGATGGGATACTCTGTATTATATTTCGGGAATAACCCAAACAAATAGGTGCGTACATCCTTGGGATTTGAATAATCTATTATATATTCTTGATTGGAAATCCTTATCAGGTAATATCTATTATTCACACGCCCAACTAAACTAACTTTATAACGTCTATTCGACACTTTCATTACCCACCACCTCATATTTTATAGCTCTACTCGTAGGCTGAAATTCAATAAATTTAATCAGAATAATGGATCAGGTACAAACACCTACCATCCAAATGCTCCTTTCAGAGAAGAAAGTGAGTTACTGAGTGCTTTACCTATCTTTTTGAACTCGAACTTCGGATACATTTATTCTACTTAATCTTCATTATAACATTTTCTCATCATATAGAAAATCCTAGAATAGAATTCTAGGATTTGTATGTCATTTTTTAAAATCATCTACACTAAAGTGCTCATAGGTGATTTTTGAAACTTCCTCATCATAACGACTCAAAAAGTCTTGAAAACGACGATCGATGTAACCAAAGAATAGAACTTCATCTATATCCTCCTTGTTAAAGAAGATAATGTTTTGATTAATGAGTCCTAGCGGAAGACTGACAGCTCCAAAATCAAAATAACCTTGCTTGCCGTCCTTTTCAGTAACTGGACAATGATTAACAATCATGACAGGCTCTACACCTTCTCTCACTCGAACAACACTTCCAATCGGTAAAGCGGTACGTTCTGACATCAGTTTTCTCCTTCTAAATATTTCTGCGCTTCCTGAACATGGAAAAGCTCTGAGTTTTCATGTGCTATACTTTCAAACAAACTACGGGCACGCTCTTCATCTCCTTTTAGCTGTGCATTGAGAGCGCCGTAATAAGAAAACATGATTCGAGCTAGCTTACTTTCTGGTTCAGTAATGTCAAAGTAGTCGTTTGCTTCTTTATTGAATACAATATCTTTTATTGCTTGGGCTTGAGCAACAAGTTTAGCTTTGCCTCCTTTAAGATCTGGT
>NZ_VTQF01000028.1:0-3809 GCF_008763935.1 Streptococcus mitis | reverse complement strand
CAACACCTTGCCGGTCGGGGTGTAATGGTCGTATTCGTATTCCGATACCAATCCTGCCGCATCGCGGATGATGTGCGGGCAGTCCGGCACGCTCCAGCCTTTGCCGAGCCAGCCTATTTCGTCTTAGTCGGAATAATAGCTGCGGCTCCATACCAGCCGAGGAAGAATACATCAGTGGTCAGGCTGGTTTGGTGGCAGTGTGGGAAAGTATGCTCTTGTGGCTGGGCATGACTAGTTTATCGCCAGTGGTACGGTTGGTTTTGTTTCAGACGGCCTTTTTACACTTTAATCAGGAGCTCAACTCAATCTCTGCTTGCTGATTGTTTTATTTGAAAACAAATGATACATATAAATTTTGATTATTTTTAAAGTTATCTAGATATTTTCTAGTTTTTATAATACTATCACTTTGAATATTTCCTTCGTAATACCAATTATCATAAGTATGTTCAAATTCATTATTATTTTTTTTATATAAATCTCCTCCTAAAATAAAAAAATTTAAATTTTCTAAAATATCTATAATATCATCAGATAATTCTATAGGTATAATTACAGTATTTTCTCCTTGTTCAAATAAACTGACTCCATTATTAATATAAATGCTAATTAATTTATTCATAAATACACTTCCAGTGGTTATTTATTAGGTTTAAATAAACGGTGATTAATTTTGCCATTTGGCTCTTTTATATATTCAAAAACCCCTTCTTTTCCTTTATATCCTCCAGGTATTTCTAGTTTCTGTCGTGTTATTCCATCACCACCTTTAATTTTTGATACTTTACCATATCTTGAAAAACTATCAACAGCCTCAGGGAAGCTATGATAATCTCCTGATGAAGCCTGTTTTTTAACTTTTTCTGTATATCTTGTTCCTTTAAAGAAATTTTTTGCTTGACACTTGCCAACACATAATTTTGCAGCTTTGCCTAAAACAGGTCCTGTTATCGCGCCGATACCAGCTCCAAGTGCCACACTTCCATAATCAATATCATTCCATTCTTTACCATTAATTACATTAGAAGCGACTTGCATACCTGCATCCGTTGCAGCACCTGAAAGTGCACCCACTCCCATAGCAATTAGAATCGGTATAAAAGCTATATTTCCACTTGGATCTATCCAACTTTGAGTATTCGGCGCAAATTGATAAAAGTTCACCCCACCCATCAACCCAATCGGATCCTGATTCACAAACCGACCCGCATCAGGCTCATAATACCTGAAGAAGTTATAGTGCAGCCCCGTTTCACGGTCGGCGTACTGGTTTTGCAGGCGGAAAGGTTGGTAAGCACTATCCGTTACTTGGGTTTCCTCTTTCAGACGACCCCAGCCAGTATAGTTGCCGAACCACAAGAGGTTGCCGTCTTTATCGGTCATCTCTCTTGGGATGCCGATTTGGTCGCAGTGGAAGTAGTTGATTTGTTGTCGGCTTTCGCCTTCTCCGTTGGTCCGGTTGTGTACCTGTGCCAAAGGTTCGTAACTGTCGGGGTCGGTGTAGATATAGGTATACCTGCCGTCCGTGCGGATTTCTTGCAGTAAATGGCTGCCGTCCCAAACGAAGCGGGTTTGGTTTTCGAGGTCGTTCCCGCCTAAATCATGCGGGAATGACGTTTCTGAAACTTCTTCATTTTTCAGACGACCTTTGCCTATCCTTCTGCCCAAGGCATCGTAGCTGTAGGCCCAAGTTTCTTTCGTGCCGTCTTTCTTGAAGATTTCCGCCTTAACCAGTTGGTCGTGCAGATCGTAGAAGTAGTTCTGCACTTCGCCGTCGGCCAGCTCGCGGTGGATCAGGTTGCCGAAGCCGTCGTAGTAATAGCCGGTTATCGTAGGTTACGGTCTCTTTAGACGTCAGTAGTATTTCAGCATGACGATATTTTGCACAGAAATGTTATTTTTTAGTGATAACAATACCCTCTAGCCCAACAGACGAATTTATATAATAAAAATTATATATTTCTTTATCTTCTATAAAGGGATTTATACAAGGAAAAAGTTTAATAATTTCATTTGGAATATCTTCTTTTCCCCATTCATATATATCAAAAATAATATTTTGGTCCGAAACGTTGTTAAAATGAAAAAAAATTACTGATTTAAAAAAGATATTATTTTCATCAGATGAAAGTAATACGAGTAATTGATCATTTTTCTTATATAAAAAACCAATAATTTCCTTGTCATGTATATTCATTTCTTTTTTGCTCCACATTTATCTGGATTTTTCATGGAAAAATCTAAATCTTGACATTGGCTAATTGAATTAGGTAATAACAAAAGACTTACTCCACTTATAAATCTGGTTGTTAAGCTACTTAATCCAGGGAATACTTGTGCACATTTGCCAAATCTTAAGTTAAATTTTTCCATTTTTGTTAATACTCGTCCTTCTCCTCGGACTTTATTTGGTGCTTTATCTGATGGATATTTCCAGTCATGTGCATGAGGGTCTCCAAAACCATGGTTATGACCAAAGTCGATGTCTTTTACGGGGTTTCCTTTTGCATCATAGCTTCTAATTTGTATAGGTTTACCTGTTTTGGGATCTAATTTTGTTAATTTTCCATTTTTTGGCCCAAATTGCCCTGTTCTACTACCTTCTGGTAGCCTACTGCTAATTGGTTTTCTAGCTAACCCTAATGGATCAACCCACCCCTTTACATTCGGTGCAAACTGATAAACGTTAAAGCCGCCTTCCAACCCAATCGGATCCTGATTCACAAACCGACCCGCATCAGGTTCGTAATACCTAAAGAAATTGTAATGCAGCCCCGTCTCACGGTCGCAATACTGGTTTTGCAGGCGGAAGGGTTGGTGAGCAGTTCTCGTTACGTTCGTTTCGCTCCTCAGTTTGCCCCAACCGTAATAATCGCTGAACCAAACCAGATTGCCGTCCTTATCGGTCATCTCTCTCGGGATGCCGATTTGGTCGCAGTGGAAGTAGTGGATTTGTTGGTGGCTTTCGCCGTCTTCGGTTGTCCAATTGCGGACCTGTGCCAGCGGTTCGTAGGAATCCGGGTCGGTGTAGAGATAGGTATACCTGCCGTCCGGGTGGACTTCCTGCAGCAAATGGCTGCCGTCCCAAACGAAACGGGTTTGGTTTTCGAGGTCGTCTGAAACTTCTTCGTTTTTCAGACGACCTTTGCCTATCCTTCTGCCCAAGGCGTCGTAGGTGTACGACCAAGTCTCTTTGCTGCCGTCTTTTTTGAAGATTTCCGCCTTAACCAGTTGGTCGTGCAGGTCGTAGAAATAGTTCTGCACTTCGCCGTCGGCCAGTTCGCGGTGGATGAGGTTGCCGAGGTCGTCGTAGTAATAGGTCGTGCCGTTGTAGGTTTTCAGGCGGTTGTCGGTGATGACGGAACGGTCGTCTGAAAGCGGCGCGGTCGTTTTGCCCTCTCCCCGACCCTCTCCCACGGGAGAGGGGGCAGGGTATGGTTTGACCTTTTCCGTCGGGATGTCGAGGATATTGTGCGCGGGGTCGAAGGCGAACAGTTCGTTACCGGCTTGGGTAATCCTACCCAGTTTGTCGTACTCGAAATGCGTCGTGCCCGTCCGCTGGTCGGTGCTGTGGGTCAGGTTGCCGGTGCGGTCGTAGCCGTAGCCACGTTTGACGGCATAAGCCGATGTTACTTTGGTTTTGCCTTTGCCGCTTTCCATCAAATCATTGAGGGTGGCGATTTGTTTTTTCAGACGACCTAGGGGATCGAGTTCGTAACGGCTGGCGAGTTTACCCTGTGTACGGAAGATTTCGCGGTGCAGCTTATCGCGTTCGATGTCGGTGATGACTTCGTCGTCGAGGCTGATTT
>NZ_VTQF01000027.1:0-4223 GCF_008763935.1 Streptococcus mitis | reverse complement strand
AACCTTTTTGTTTGGGTGGGGGATTTTTATTCCGGACAGTAGTGCGCCTGCGCGGGAATGACGGCATAGAGGCTTCTTGTTTTCATTCGCCCTATCTTTTCAAACAGAAGTAGCGTGGGCTTTGCCCACGAAATCTACCCATTCCCGATACGGTGTTTATCCACCATCGTTATTCCCGTTCCTGCCTATGCGGAAGTGAGAATAAATGCCCGACCCACTGCCGCCCGAAACCCACTTCCAAATTTTCAGACGACCTTTCCACCATTGACCTCGAAACTCCATACTGCCGTGAAACAAACCGCAAGTTAGAGCTGCCTTCACCCAGTTTTGTATTGAATTCCCGTTCAGACGACCTTATCATCAACCCATTCCCACTTTTCCCGAAGAAACACCATGCAAAACATCCAAGACTACGTCCGCCACACTGCGTCCGCCGCCAAGCAGGCTTCCTATACTGTCGCTGCCGCCGAAACCGCGCAAAAAAACGCTGCGCTCCTGCGCACCGCCGAACTCATCAAACACCATCAAACCGCCATCCTCGCCGCCAACGCCCAAGATATGGAACAAGCCGAACAGAAAGGTTTGAACGACGCCCTGCTCGACCGCCTGCGGCTGACCGAAAAAACCATAGACGCCATGTGCGAAGGTTTGCGCCAGATTGCCGCCCTACCCGACCCCGTCGGCGAAATGGACGAATTCCGCACCCGCGAAAACGGCTTGCAAATCGGCAAAATGCGCGTCCCGCTGGGCGTTGTCGGCATCATTTACGAATCCCGACCCAACGTAACCGTCGATGCCGCCGCCCTCTGCCTCAAATCCGGCAACGCCTGCGTCCTGCGCGGCGGCAGCGAAGCCTTTAACAGCAATATGGCGCTTTCCAAACTGATTACGCAGGCGTTAGTTGAAAACAGCCTGCCCGCAGCAGCCGTCAGCCTGATTGAAAACACCGACCGCGAAAGCGTCGGCGCCATGCTGCAAAGCCCCGAGTTTATCGACGTCGTCATTCCGCGCGGCGGCAAGTCGCTGGTTTCCCGCATCGCCGCAGAAGCCCGCGTGCCCGTCATCAAACATCTCGACGGCATCTGCCACGTCTATATCGACCGCGCCGCCGACGCCGAAAAAGCCGTCAACATCGCCTTCAACGCCAAAACCTCGCGCTACGGCACCTGCAACACCATGGAAACCCTGCTTGTCCACCAAAGCCGAGCCGCCGAAATCCTGCCCGTATTGGCAGAAAAATACGCCGCCCGCGACGTCGAGCTGCGCGGCTGCCCGCGTACCCTTTCCATCCTGCCCCACATTCAGACGGCCTCCGAAGAAGACTGGGACACCGAATACCTCGCCCCCATCCTCTCCGTCAAAATCGTCGACAGCCTCGAAGAAGCCGTCGCCCACATCAACACCCACGGCAGCCACCACACCGACAGCATCGTAACCGAATCCTACACCGACGCCCGCACCTTCCTGCGCACGGTCGACAGCGCCAGCGTCATGGTCAATGCCTCCACCCGCTTCGCCGACGGCTTCGAATACGGCCTCGGTGCGGAAATCGGTATCTCCACCGACAAAATCCACGTCCGCGGCCCCGTCGGTCTGCACGGGCTGACTTCGCAGAAATGGATTGTGTTGGGCGACGGGCAGATTCGGTCGTAATTCCATCGCTTTCTTGAGTGATAAAACGACAAAAGGTCGTCTGAAAAACAGTTTTCAGACGACTTTTTCAGTTTTACTTTCCCTATTATCGGCACACCAAATGTTTCACCTAATTATTTCTAATTTTAAATTAACATATTAAACAATATATTAAATTATTACATCTTCTCCGTTATTGTTTTCCCCGATACAATCGACATCATGCCATATAAGAAAAATCTATTTAATGTCAAATAGATATAAATTTATTATTCACTCTTCCCGTCCATTTTTCCACAGGAGAACTATTATGGCTGATACATTGCTTTCTTTAAAAAACAACCAATCCGTCGTTATTACCGGTACGGACCGTAATGATACTTTATATGGTAGTACGGGACATACCATATTCTACGGTGGTTTAGGGAACGATACTTACTACAGTAAAAATGCGGGCGATACCATCATTGAGCGTGAAAACGAAGGCCGCGATTTAATCTATAGCAGCACCGACTTTACCTTACCGGAACATGTCGAAGATCTGAAGTTACAGGGCAACAGTATGTTAGGTATCGGCAATGATGCAGACAATGTTATATCGGGCAATTCCAACGGCAACCGTCTATATGGCAAAGGCGGCAATGATCTGATGCTTAGTGGAAATGGCAACGATTATCTATGGGGTGACGATGGTGATGACCGACTTGACGGACTAGGCGGCAACGACGTTCTGAATGGTGGAAGCGGAAACGATTTTCTATCTGGGCATGACGGGGAAGATATCTTATATGGCGGTACGGGTATCGACACCATGCTCGGAGGAAAGGGAAACGATACTTTCTATGTAGATAATGTAAAAGATACAGTCGTCGAAGACACAGATGCAGGCTACGATACGATATACAGCAGTGTTACCTATACATTACCGAACCACGTTGAAAAACTGATTTTAGAAGGTAAAGACAATATCTTCGGCTTTGGCAACAATGCCGATAACAGCCTTATCGGCAACAACGGCAATAATCGCTTGAGCGGCGGGCGCGGTAGCGACACACTCTATGGCATGGAAGGTAACGACCTATTAATGGGTGGTGATGATCGCGACGAACTTTACGGCGGACAAGGTGATGACATCCTGCGCGGCGATGCAGGCAACGACCTGCTAGACGGAGGCTATGGCAACGATACTTTAGACGGCGGCAGCGGTGCAGACACTATGGCCGGCGGCTTGGGAAATGATGTCTATCATGTTGATAATGTAAACGATACGGTTATTGAGGAAACGAACGGCGGTATCGACACGATTTATAGCAGTGTTACCTATACCGCACCAACCCACGTTGAAAACCTAACGCTGACAGGCAACGACAATACCTTCGCATTCGGCAACAACGCCGATAATATTCTGACGGGAAACAGCGGCAATAACCGATTAAGCGGAGGACGCGGCAGCGACACGCTATACGGCAATGAAGGCAACGACCTGCTGATGGGTGGGGATGGTAACGACCATCTCTACGGCGGTAACGGAGCTGACACCATGCGTGGCGATGATGGTCATGATAATTATTATGTGGACAATATCAATGATAAAGTGATTGAACGCTGGGGAGAAGGTGTCGATACGATATATAGTAGTGTTTCCTACACAATCCCAACCTACGTCGAACACCTGACCCTGACCGGCAGCAACAACACTTTCGGCATCGGCAATTACGACGACAATACCATTACCGGCAACAGCGGCCACAATCAATTAAACGGGGATGGCGGCAATGATACCCTTTACGGCATGAGTGGAGACGACCTGTTGTCGGGCGGCAGCGGAAACGACTATCTCTACGGCGGCGACGGGGATGACAGGCTGAATGGAGGAGACGGGATCGATTACCTCCACGGCGGCGACGGCAACGACTACCTCACAGGTGGTTCGGGCAGCGATACCATCGTTACAGGTGCAGGCAAAGATACCGTCGCTTTCTCCACCTCAGACATTCGCTACGGCAGTATAGACCGCATTACCGATTTCAACCCTTATATGGACAAGCTTGACCTGTCCGGTATGCGTTCCCTGCTAAGCGGCAGCGAGGCAAATGTGAGCTGGTCGGAACTGTTCGTCAAAAATCCTTATTATTACGACACCGGCCGTTCTTACCTCGTCTTCGACTCTGTATCTCAAACCCTCGCCTACCGAGCGGCAGGTGCAAGCAGCAATACCGTGTTCGCCAAATTTGACGACAGTCAGGCTGCTTGGCTGAGTGCATCTAATATCATTGGCTAAAAATTCACAGGGTAGAACTGAAAATTTGAAACAAATCTGCTTCTGAAACTCAAAGTAAAGATTCAAGATAAAATGCAAATTTAAAATTTTCTATTATTTTCAATGGATTGAGTTATTTTTTAACAAAATAAGACACCGCTGTTATTAACAGTGCAGTCTATCCTGAATTAACTTAATAAAACGTCGTCTGAAAACCTTATTGCAGTTTTCAGACGACGTTTTCGTATTGTTTTATCTGGAATTTCTCTTATAGTCAAACAAAACAAAAAATACCCAACAAAGCCTGCTCAAAAGACAAACAGCCGGACAT
>NZ_VTQF01000026.1:0-4293 GCF_008763935.1 Streptococcus mitis | reverse complement strand
GTACTATCTGTACTGTCTGCGGCTTCGTCGCCTTGTCCTGATTTAAAGTTAATCCACTATATTTCACTCAAAAATGTGTGGTTCAAAAATCTGAGCTATTTTTCCACAATAAAATAAAAGGTCGTCTGAAAATAAAATTTCAGACGACCTTTCAAACATATAACTCGATTAACCCAAATCAAACGCTTTGTGCAGGACGCGGGTGGCGAGTTCCATGTATTTCTCGTCAATCAAGACGGAAACTTTGATTTCGGAAGTAGAAATCATTTGGATGTTGATGCCTTCTTCGGCAAGGGTGCGGAAGATTTTGGCGGCAACGCCGACGTGCGAACGCATACCTAAGCCGACTGCGGAGACTTTGCATACGGTGTCGTCGCCGTCGATGGCGGCTGCGCCGATGCTGTCTTGCAGTTTGGACAGGATTTCGATGGTTTGTCTGTAATCGCCACGCGGTACGGTGAAGGAAAAATCAGTGGTACCTTCGCTGCCGACATTTTGGATGATCATATCGACTTCGATGTTGGCATCGGCAACCGCGCCTAAAATCTGATAGGCGACGCCGGGTTTGTCAGGTACGCCGCGCACGTTGATGCGGGCTTGGTTTTTATCGAATGCGATACCGGTTACGGCAGCTCTTTCCATGTTTTCGTCCTCTTCAAAAGTAATTAAGGTGCCGTTGCCGCCGTCTTGCAGGCTGCTCAGTACGCGCAGGCGCACTTTGTATTTTCCGGCGAATTCTACTGAACGGATTTGCAAGACTTTCGAGCCGAGGCTTGCCAATTCGATCATTTCTTCAAATGTAACCGTATCCATGCGGCGCGCTTCGGGCACGACGCGGGGATCGGTGGTGTACACGCCGTCTACGTCGGTATAGATTTGGCATTCGTCCGCTTTGAGGGCTGCGGCGAGCGCGACGGCGGAAGTGTCGGAGCCGCCGCGTCCGAGCGTGGAAATATTGCCTTCGCTGCTGATGCCTTGGAAGCCGGCAACGATGACGACTTTGCCTGCGTCGAGGTCGGCGCGCATTCTTTGATCATCGATGTTTTCGATGCGGGCTTTGGTGTGGGAAGTGTCGGTTTGGAGGGCGACTTGCCAGCCGGTGTAGCTTTTGGCATCCACGCCGATGTCTTTCAATGCCATCGCCAAAAGACCGATGGTCACTTGTTCGCCGGTAGCTAAGACGACGTCCAGCTCGCGCGGATCGGGATGCTCCTGCATTTCGTGCGCCAGCGCAACCAAGCGGTTGGTTTCGCCGCTCATGGCGGATACGACGACAACGATGTCGTGTCCTTCGGCGCGGGCTTTGGCGACACGTTTGGCTACGTTTTTAATGCGTTCGGGCGAGCCTACTGATGTGCCGCCGTATTTATGTACGATTAACGCCATGTTTCGTGCTTTCTGTTTGAGATTGGTAGGGCAGCGCGGTGCTGCAAAGTCGGAATCTTCCCGCCTGCCTGAGTAGGTTTTCGCGCTGCGGCAAAAGGCGGGCAAATCTTTGTGTATTTTACTGTCGTTTACATGAATTTCAAAGATAAATTGGATTTTGGCGGCAAATAGGCTGTCGGATATCAGAGGTCGTCTGAAAATATGGTTTCAGACGACCTTTTGTTGTAAAACTAATGGTTAAATTACGTTATATTTTCCTATCCAATCAGCACAAAATACTAGTTATTAATGCCTATTTTATTTTAAAATATATTGAATTTAGGCATCAGGACACGGTATAGTATCGTTCGTTCAAATTCAAACAACAAACATACGAAAGGAATTTCATTATGCAAATCAGCGCGCGCAACCAATTTAACGGCATCGTTAAAGACATCCGCAACGGCGCGGTCAACAGCGAAGTAACCGTATCCCTGCCGACCGGACAGGAAATCGTAGCAGCCGTTACTTGCGAGAGCATCAGCAACCTCGGCTTGGAAAAAGGCAAGGCTGTTGTGGTGCTGATTAAGGCGAGCAGCATCTTGATTGCCAACAATCTCGACAACATCAAACTTTCCGCACGCAACCAGTTGTCAGGCATCATCAGCCATATCGAACGCGGCTCGGTCAACAGCATCGTTGATTTGGACTTGGGCGATGGCTTGGCTTTAAGCGCAGGCATTACCGTGAAAAGCGGCGAT
The DNA here is from genome assembly GCF_008763935.1 of Streptococcus mitis. Lineage (GTDB taxonomy): Bacteria > Bacillota > Bacilli > Lactobacillales > Streptococcaceae > Streptococcus > Streptococcus mitis_DB. The sequence continues at coordinate 2,167 of NZ_VTQF01000026.1, read as the reverse complement.
TTGCTGAATCTGACACCCGGCCAAAAAGCAACGGCTGTTTTCAAGGCAGGCGCGGTTATTTTGGGCGTATTGGCATAATCCGAACTGTCCGATTCAAAAAAGCCGTCTGAAACTTCAGGTTTCAGACGGCTTTTTATTATTTGCAGGATACCGTTATCCGACAGAGCGAGATAGTTTTAATGCGTTTTGCTGATGCGCGGTTAACTCGGCAATGCCTTTTTGCGCCAGCGCAATCAGTTTGCCCAATTCATCGAGGCTGAACGGCGCGCCTTCCGCCGTGCCTTGGATTTCGATGATTTTGCCCGAAGCGGTCATGACTATATTGACATCACTGTCGCAGCCGGAGTCTTCGGGGTAATCCAAATCCAAAAGCGGTACACCGCCCACCACGCCTGCGGATACAGCGGCAACGGCTTCACGGATGGGGTTTTCGCTGATAAGGTCGTCTGAAAGCAGCTTGTTGACCGCAATTTGCAGGGCGACGAACGCGCCGGTAATAGATGCGGTGCGCGTGCCGCCGTCGGCCTGAATCACGTCGCAGTCAATCAGGATTTGGCGTTCGCCCAGTTTTTCCATATCCACGACGGCGCGAAGCGAACGCCCGATTAAACGCTGGATTTCCTGGGTGCGGCCCGACTGTTTGCCTGCCGCGGCTTCACGACGCATACGCGAGGCGGTGGACGCGGGCAACATGCCGTATTCGGCGGTAACCCAGCCCTGCCCCTTGCCGCGAAGGAACGGCGGAACATTCTCGTCAATGGAAGCGGTGCAAATAACTTTGGTGTTGCCGCATTCGATCAGGCACGATCCGTCGGCATGCGGCAGAAAGTTCTGGGTGATTTTGATGTCGCGCAGGCTGTCGGCATCGCGCGAGGTGCGGGTGTAATTGCTCATGATTTGTCCTTTGCGGAAGCGGTGAAAATTTGTGGTCGATATTATACGGGATTCGTCGGGGAGGCTGCTTAAGGTCGTCTGGAATCGTTTTCAGAAGACCTTATCCTATATTGTGTTATAGTCCCTCCACTTTCACTCGTATTTTGAAACGGAGTAAAACCATGACCCAATCCATCCATATCCACAGTATGACCGGCTTTGCCAATGCCGCAGGCGAATGCGGCGGCAAGCGCGTGAATTTGGAAATCCGCGCGGTGAACCACCGTTATCTGGATGTCCAATTCCGCATGCCTGAAGAATTGCGCTATCTGGAAGGCGCGTTGCGCGAGAAAATCGCGGCTTCAGTCGCACGCGGCAAATTGGAATGCCGCATTCAGTTGCAGGACGCGGCGGTCGGCGGGCAGAGTTTGGAAACCAATGAAGAGTTGGTAAAACAGCTTGCCGACTTGAACAAAACTTGGCGCAAAGAACACGGTTTCAGCAAGCTGACGGTCGCTGAAGTGTTGCGCTTTCCGGGGGTGTTGGCAGGTCAAAGCGAAGATCCGGAGGCTTTGGCGAAAACCGTACAAGAGCTGCTGGACGAGGCTTTGAAAGAATTTGCCGCCGCCCGCAAACGCGAAGGTAAAAAACTCGGCGAACATCTGTTGCAACGCTTGGCAAGCATGGAAGAAATCGTGGATGCGTTGAGCGAGCTGTTCCCTAGTCTGCTTCAGGCGCATATGGACAAGGTGAACGCGCGTTTGGCGGAAGCGGTCGACAATATCGACAACGACCGTTTGCAGCAGGAATTTGCGCTGTTTATCCAAAAATCCGATGTTGACGAAGAATTCAGCCGCCTGCGCACACACATCGCCGAAGTCCGCCGTATTGTGACGGAAAACAAAGGCAGCGCGGGCAAACGCTTGGACTTCCTGATGCAGGAATTGAACCGCGAGGCGAACACGCTGGGCAGCAAAGCAATCGCGGCGGAATGCACGCAGGCTTCGGTTGAACTGAAAGTCTTAATCGAGCAAATGCGCGAGCAGGTTCAAAACATCGAATAAGCCTTCAAAAATAAAACAAAGGTCGTCTGAAAAGCTATTTTCTGCTTTTCAGACGACCTTTTTTGATACCGCAATCCGTGCCCTGCCCTGCTGTTCATCATACTGCCCCACCCTATTTATAGTGGATTAAATTTAAACCAGTACGGCGTTGCCTCGCCTTGCCGTACTATAGTCAAACAAAACAAAAAATACCCAACAAAGCCTGCTCAAAAGACAAACAGCCGGACATC
>NZ_VTQF01000025.1:0-4389 GCF_008763935.1 Streptococcus mitis | reverse complement strand
CAACCTTTTTGTTTGGGTGGGGGATTTTTATTCCGGACAGTAGTGCGCGCAGGCGGGAATCCACCCTTGGGAGACGGTTTATCGAGTTTCACAAATATTGTTTATCGTCCGAACGGATTTCCGCCTGTGCGGGTAAGGACGGCAATTTTCCAAGCGATATTTTCAGACGGCCTCCGGCCTATCAACCCGCTTTCTTGCGCGCGTTGACCACCCATTCGGAATCGGTGAGGTCGTAGATTTTTTGAATGTCGGCGAGAATGTTTTTGAAATCGATGTTCAAATCGATGAGGCGGCCGGTACGCAGGTCGAAGACCCAGCCGTGCACAATCGGGTAGCCGTCGAGCAGGTAGCGTTCCTGCACGCACGCCATTTTGATGACGTTGAGGCACTGTTCCTGCACGTTCAATTCGACCAGGCGGTCGTAGCGCAGGTGTCCGTCCTCAATCGCGTCCAATTCTTCCTGATGCAGGCGGTACACGTCGCGGATGTTACTCAACCACGGATTCATCGTGCCGAAATCTTCGGGCAGCATCGCCGCTTTGATGCCGCCGCAGTTGTAGTGGCCGCAGATGATGATGTGTTTGACTTTCAGATGCGAGACGGCGTATTCGATGGCGGAAGCGGCATTCATATCCAAACCGTGCACAAGGTTGGCGACGTTGCGGTGCACGAACACATCGCCCGGCTCAAATCCCATCAGTTCTTCCGCCGCGACGCGGCTGTCGGAGCAGCCGATGTAGAGGTATTCGGGATTTTGTCCGTCGGCGAGGTCTTTGAAGTAATCGGGGCATTGCTGCCTCTTCGTTTCCTGCCATTTGCGGTTGTTTTCAAAAATGACTTCGTATGATTGGCTCATGCGGCTTCCTTTCTGCTTGATGTGTCGTCTGTTTTTTTGTTACCGCACCCTGTTTCGGATGCGGCCTCTGTAAGGGTTGCGCATTCTAGGAAGACAAAATTAGAGAAAAATTAGCCATAAAATGCCGTATAAATATGTAAATTCGGCATTTTCAAACAAAAGGTCGTCTGAAAATCCTTTTTAACCCCAATCAGACAAAAAAAGGAGAAACCGCAGTTTCTCCCTATCTTTCAAAAAATTAAATCGTCCTCATCCACACGCCGCCGCCCCGCCCGAAAAGTTCCCTACTGTCTGCCATTCTCCGTAATTTTCAGACGACCTCCTTACCAATCCTTACACTTTACGGCATAATGGCGGACTGTTTTTCCGAGGAGAATTTCATGTCCGTCAAAACCCCGTCGCTTTTCGGCGGCGCCATGATTATCGCCGGTACGGTTATCGGCGCAGGTATGCTTGCCAACCCGACCGCCACCTCCGGCGTCTGGTTTACAGGCTCGCTGATTGTGTTGCTTTACACTTGGTTTTCCATGCTCTCCAGCGGTCTGATGATCCTTGAAGTCAACACCCACTATCCGCACGGCGCCAGCTTCGACACCATGGTCAAAGACCTGCTCGGACCGATTTGGAACGCCATCAACGGCATTGCCGTCGCCTTCGTTTTATACCTGCTCACCTATGCCTATATCTTCGTCGGCGGCGACTTGACCGCCAAAGGGCTGGGCAGCGCGGTGGGTAGCGATGTTTCGCTCACCGTCGGACAACTCGTTTTCTTCGGCATCCTCGCCTTTTGCGTGTGGGCGTCGGCACGATTGGTCGACCGCTTCACCAGCGTCCTCATCGGCGGCATGGTGCTGACCTTCATCTGGGCGACCGGCGGGCTGATTGCCGATGCCAAACTGCCCATCCTCTTCGACACCCAAGCCCCCGCAGGCACCAGCTACTGGATTTACGTCGCCACCGCCCTGCCCGTCTGCCTCGCATCCTTCGGCTTCCACGGCAACGTCTCCAGCCTGCTCAAATACTTTAAAGGCGATGCGCCCAAAGTGGCGAAATCCATCTGGGCAGGTACACTGATTGCGCTCGTGATTTACGTCCTGTGGCAAATCGCCATCCAAGGCAACTTGCCGCGCAGCGAGTTCGCCCCCGTGATTGCCGCCGAAGGACAAGTCTCCGTCCTCATCGAAACACTGTCCAAATTCGCCCAAACCGGCAGCATGGACAAAGTATTGACCCTCTTCTCCTACATGGCGATTGCCACTTCATTCCTCGGCGTAACGCTCGGCCTCTTTGACTACATCGCCGACATCTTCAAATGGAACGACAGCGTGTCCGGCCGCACCAAAACCGCCGCCCTCACCTTCCTGCCGCCCCTGATTTTCTGTCTGTTGTATCCAACAGGCTTCGTTACCGCCATCGGCTACGTCGGTCTGGCGGCAACCATTTGGACCGGCATCATCCCCGCCATGCTGCTCTACCGTTCGCGCCAAAAATTCGGCGCAGGCAAAAACTACAAGATTTACGGCGGATTCGGACTGATGGTTTGGGTTTTTCTCTTCGGCGTCATCAACATCGCCGCGCAGGTATTGAGCCAGCTCGAACTCGTCCCCGTGTTCAAAGGCTGACAACCACCCGAACTGATCAAAAAAGGTCGTCTGAAACTCCATCAAAGTTTTTTTTCAGACGACCTTTTCTATATTTCGCATAGACAGTATCAGTCCCTTAAAAATCCATTGCATTTTCGCTCAATCCATTAACATTTAACCTTGTTGGAAACGTAGTTTGTTTGTTAGTATTAAGCCATTGCCGTTACGTCTGCATCACGGCGGCGACGGACAACCTCCAAGACGGACAACCTCCAAATAGAAAGGACACATATCATGGCTAAATTATTGGTCGCTCCGGTATCTGCCGGTTTGGACGTGGCAGCAGCAAGCAAAGCCTTTGCCCAAGCTTTGGATGCGCAAGTTTTCCAACCGCTCGACGCATCTGCCGAAATCCTGTTGGCACAAGGCAAAAGCGACGACTGGTTTGACGCTGTGGTCGGCAAAGCCGTCGCACTCAATACCGACAAACTCGTTATCGAAGGTATTGCCCCCGATGCGGACAAACTCTTCCTGTCCGGCAAAAACGTCGAGCTGGCACTGTCTTTGGACGCTGGCGTAGTCTTGGCATTGCAATCTGACAATGCCGATGCAGCCGAAGTGGCACACCGAATCAACCTTGCCAAACAGCTTTACACTAACGCACCGGGTCTTCTGGAAGGCTTCATTATTGAAGGTGCGGCAGCATCCGTAGGCGAAGAAGTCGCTCGCCTGACCGGACTGACGTTCTACGGCTCAAGCAGCGCGCTCAAAGACGTATCTGCTTTGGCAAAACGCGAAGCCTCCCGTCTTTCTCCCGCCCAATTCCGTTACAACCTGATTGATTTTGCCCGCAAAGCCGATATGCGCATCGTCTTGCCTGAAGGTGCAGAACCGCGTACTGTCGCCGCAGCCGCCATCTGCCATGAAAAAGGCATTGCCCGCTGCGTCCTGCTTGCCAAACGTGAAGAAGTTGAAGCCGTTGCCAAAGAACGCGGCATCAACCTGCCTGACTCTTTGGAAATCGTCGATCCGGCTACATTGATTGAACAATACGTCGAGCCGATGTGCGAATTGCGCAAATCCAAAGGTCTGATCCCTGAAGATGCCCGCAAACAACTGCAAGACACCGTCGTCCTCGGCACCATGATGATGGCGCAAAACGACGTGGACGGCTTGGTATCCGGTGCCGTTCATACTACCGCCAACACCATCCGCCCTGCCTTGCAGCTGATTAAAACCGCACCGGGCGCAAGCCTCGTGTCCAGCGTATTCTTCATGCTGCTGCCTAATCAAGTCCTCGTCTTCGGCGACTGCGCGGTCAACCCGAACCCGACGCCCGAACAGCTTGCCGATATCGCCATCCAATCCGCTGATACCGCCAAAGCCTTTGGTATTCCACCAAAAGTTGCCATGATTTCTTACTCCACCATCAACTCAGGCAGCGGCCCTGATGTCGATGCCGTGATTGAAGCGACCAAACTGGCGAAAGAAAAACGCCCGGACTTAGAAATTGATGGCCCGCTGCAATACGATGCGGCTACCGTGCCTGAAATCGGCAAAACTAAAGCACCTGAAAGCACTGTCGCCGGTCAGGCAACCGTCCTGATTTTCCCGAACCTCAACACCGGCAACTGTACTTACAAAGCCGTACAACGCAGCGCCAACGTACTGAGCGTCGGTCCGTTGTTGCAAGGTTTGCGCAAACCGGTCAACGACCTCTCCCGCGGCGCATTGGTAGAAGACATTGTCTTTACCATCGCTCTGACAGCGGTTCAGGCAAAACAAATGGCTGGCTGATTGCTTGAGTCTTTGAAGTAAACAAAGGTCGTCTGAAAACCATAAATAAGGTTTTCAGACGACCTTTTTGATTGACGGAATACAGACAAGCTGAGACCTTTGCAAAATTCCCCAAAATCCCCTAAATTCCCACCAAGACATTTAGGGGATTTC
>NZ_VTQF01000024.1:0-4835 GCF_008763935.1 Streptococcus mitis | reverse complement strand
GTTAGGTAGTTGATGTTTAATGGGGATTTATTCCGGACAGTAGTGCGCGCAGGCGGGAATCCATCGTCAAATCTGATAAACCTTGATTTGAAAAACAGTTTCTGAATTTCAAAAATGGATTCCCGCCTGCGCGGGAATGACGGCAACTGGTAAGTTGCGTGTTGAAAATAAAATTATTCAGCTATATTTCTGAACGAATCCGTGTTCAGTCGGTCAACTGCCGTTTCAAAAACCAATCGCCAAACGGCCAGTCCACGCTGTCGAGCAGGTTTTTGGTAATTAGCCCCAGTTCAGTATCGCCTTCGATTTGCAGTTTGCGGTTGAAAAACAAAGTATCCGGGTCTTCCTCGCGCATCATCATCCGCATGAAGTCGATACCGTTGGCGGCAAGGCGCAAATCGGGCGTGCCAAAAAAATCCGCGTCGATGAATTTTTCGGCATTGGCGGTGAAACGCACCTTGATACCTGCATCTAATACGTCGATTTCGAATTTTTTGCCGTCAAACAGGCTCATGTCGGCGGGCAGCAATCCGCGTTTGAGCATGGTGTTGAGGGCAAAAACCAAAGCGAAACGCGGCGGCCTGCCCGGTAATTTTCCGCCGATTTTTCCCGCCCATGCGGGCAATACGATTTCAGGCAACGCCATAATATTCCTCCTTCACAGCTTCGATACCAGGCTGACCGTGCCAATAGCCGTCCACCAGCGTGCCGGTGGTCAATCTTTCCAATTCGGGCAGCGCATCCGCCAGGGCGGTTTTGCCGTCCAATACATCGCGGTGGATACGGACGATTTCCGCCATGCCGTGCATCTGCGGCGACAGGCGCAGCATGTTCACGCCGATTTGCCGCAAATCCTCATGGTGTGGCAGCAGGTTTTGGCAGCCGTAAGACATGGTTTGGATGCCGTTGATGGTTAAAAACGGCTTGCCCTCACGGGTATTCATATCCATACCTTGCTCGTAATCCAAACAGCGGAATTCGCAGCCGTCTTTGTTCAGGTTGTAATGCCGCGCGGTAAAGCAGCGCGACGAATAGGCAAGCGGCATTTTGCCCCAAGCAAACAATTCCGTTTCGATGTCGTCTGAAGCCTTGATGATTTCAGCAACTTTGTCGCGACTCAACTCGGACGGCGCAATCCAGCGGTATGTGCCCAGTTTTTGGAACAGTGCCAGCGTGCTTTCGTTGTAAATATTCAGGCTGGCGCCGGCGACAAACGGAATGCCGTGTTCGCGTGCCAATTTAACCGCGCCCATATCGTTGGCTTCGACTTTGAATTTGTCCTGCCCCGTGATTTTACGCAGGCGTTTCAAATCGGATTCGCTTTCCAGCAGCACCTGCGACGACAAAATAATTTCCTTGCCGCTTTCCGCCAAATCTTCCGCCAGGCTGACCCAGTCGGCAAAACGCATTTTCTGGCGGCGCGAACACACCACTTCGCCCAGATAAATGGTATCCACCGGCGCATCCAGCATGGCGGCGTAAAATTCCAGCAGCGCTTCCTTCTGCCAGAAAAACAAAACCGGCCCCATCGATAATTTCATCGGATTCATTTTCCCTCCCCCTTATTTCCACGGACGGCTGTATGCGCCCAAGGTCGTCTGGTGCCCTTCCGAAACCTTGCTCAGCGCGTTGTTCCACACCGGATTGACTTTGAAATGCGCTGGATCGGCAGCGGCCGCGTTCAAAGCCTGCCGAAGCGATTTGGTTACCTGCGCCGTGTACATCGGGCTGCGCTGGCGGCCTTCGATTTTGATGGCGGACACACCCATTTTGATGAGTTCGGGCAGCATTTCCAAAACATTCAGGCTGGTCGGCTCTTCCAGTGCGTAATAGGTTTCGTCATTGACTTCGAAACGGCCTTTGCACAGGGTCGGATAGCCTGCCGGTTCGTCCGGTTTGTACTGGTCGATTAACACCTGGTTCAACCGCACGTTCATGCGGTCGGGCAACTGCTCCCAGCGCACGGCCTTCGCCGGCGAACACACGCCCTGCATATTCGGCGATTCGCCCGTCGCATAGCTCGACAAAATACAGCGCCCTTCCACCATCACACACAAACTGCCGAAACCAAACACTTCGATTTCCACATCCGTATTGTCAATCACATGCTTGACCTGATCGACCGTCAAAACGCGCGGCAGCACGGCACGGCGGATGCCGAACAGCTCCTTCATCATATTGATGGCTTCGTAATTGGTCGCCGAACCCTGTACCGACATGTGCAGCCTCAAATTAGGATGACGCTCGGCGGCATAAGCCATAATCGCAGGGTCGGCGACGATTATCGCGTCCGCACCCAGTTGCACCGCCGTATCGACAGCCCGATGCCACCGCTCGATTTGCCCCGCCTGGGCAAAAGTATTGATTGCCATCAACACATTGCGGCCACGCGCATGGGCGTAAGCCACCCCTTCCTGCGCCGATTTCATATCGAAATTTAACCCCGGAAAATTGCGCGCATTTGTCGCATCTTTCAGCCCCATATAAACCGTGTCCGCGCCATTGTCCACCGCCGTCTTCAAAGCAGGCAGATTACCGGCGGGACAAACCAACTCAGGGATTTTCGGCATTTTGCGTTCCTCGACTCTTACAGTTTGTTATTCGAAAATCAATATCTAGTATGATTTCGGGTATTTTAGAGATTTGGACACAAGATATTATGATTTAAATCAATTGTGAAATCAGGTTTGGGTAACGTATGTTTTAGTTAACATAATTTAACTATGTTAAATATCAAGTTAATCAGCGGGTTATCTTTTCCAGTTCGATAATGTGAGATTAGTTGTTATCTATTAAATTTATAGATTTTTACAATAAAAGGTCGCCTGAAATCTGTTTCAGACGACCTTTATTTAGGCGGAAGCAGACGGCTGCTTGCTTTAAAATTCAAAGTGAAATTTCGTTCGCTGCCATATTCGTCCGCCACATCAAACCCGTTTTGCCGCATTAAATCTCGCAATTCGGTGCGACTCGGTTTGTCGGGATCGCCTGCCGTTTCGGAAACCGACAGCAGCCCGTCAGCACGAAGCAGCCTGCGGAACTCCGCCAAATACTCGGCTTGGTTGGCGACTTCGCCCAACACGGTAATCAGCACAATGCGGTCAAACGATTGATTGGGAAAATCAAAATGCGTGCCGTCGCATAGATAATAATCGACGTTTTCGATATGCCGACGGCGCAAACGTTTTTCGGTATAAGCCAACATTTCCGGCTGTATATCCGCCGCCACTAATCGTCCTTGCGGAACTGACTGCGCCAGTGTCGGGCTGAAATAACCCGCTCCGCAGCCTACTTCCAAAATGCGGTGGTGCGGCGCAAGGTGCAGCTGTTGTACGATTTGTTGCGGCGAAAGTGCCCAGTTGCGCAAAGGAATCAGCAGCGTGAACGCAAGCTGATGCGGGAAGATTTTGCCTTTTTGCGTAAGTCCCTGCCAAATACCTTTGAGCGTTTTAAACATGGGGATTCCTTTGGGTAGTTTGTTTTGCCGTGTGTTTGCACGATATATAGTATAAAAATAGTACGCGTTTTTTTCCAATCATCGCAAAAAGCAGCCTGCACTTCAATTTTTGAACGTGCAGGCTGCTTTCGATAGAGAGGGGTCGTCTGAAAATTATTTTTCAGACGACCTTTGATATTTAGTTCTGTTGGGTACATGACCTAAACTACGTTTGTTTGCCATTAAATGAACACATCGCCTTACGCCAAAAAACCATCACAATTGCCGCCGCAATGATGATGATTCCGTATGGAATCATACCGTTGCCGTTTTCATATGCCGCCCGTCCGCCCGGAAAGCCCGTACGCGCGGTATTGGCAACCGTGTGGCACGCAATCAATACAAATACTGAGCCGCCGCTGCCGTTATACAGCCATACATAGATAATCCTTACGGCAACCGTCCCTGCCAGCCCCCATGCGATCAGTTCGGCAGACTGCCCCACGGCAATCATGGACGGCAAATGCCACAATGCCCACGGCACCCCGATAATCAGCGCCGTAACAAACGGGGTAAAACGCCGTTGCAGACTTTCCGTAGCGTAGGCGGCATAGCCCAATTCCTCGGCAACTGCCGCGATAAAGAACATGACGAACGCACCGGCAAGCGGCGCAAACGAGACGGATAAGGCGGGTATGGTTTGTCCTGTTTGGCGTATCGCGACATAAGTCAGCAGATAAAGCAGGGGAAAAATCAGTATTGCCGTCCCAAAATAGGCAGAATGCTTGATCCGCCCGTAATCAAATACACGACCAAACAGTCCACGCACCGCCGCCATTCCGCCCTCGCGGTAACGCAGAAACGCGGCGGCAATCGTCGGAGTGAGTGCCGCGCCGATGTCGGTCAGTGGCAGATTATCAGGCAAAGGACTGTGTTTGAGAAACAAAGACAGTAGCCAAAACGGTGCGCTCAAAGCGTACACCAGCAGAAAGTATTGCCACGGATGCGAATAACCGGCTATCGGTTTTTCTGAAGGGGGCTTCTGCATGTTATTCCTGTTCGTTCAGTCAATAAGTTGGCAGGGGGGCAGGTACGGCCTGCTAGATGATGTACAGTATAAAAATATTGCGCGTTTTTTTCTAATTATTATGAAAAGCAGCCTGCACTTCGATTTGATTTGAAGAGTGCAGGCTGCTTTTCATAGAGAGGTCGTCTGAAAATTATTTCTCAGGCAGCTTTGATATTAAAGGTGATATGAGGATTTCGTTGGATCATGACTCAAGCTGCGTTTGCTGTCGACTGTATTACGGCATGGTTTGGAATCATTCAGCAACAACAAAAAACGCGTGCGTGCGTACCGCACACACCCTTGTATATCGGAACTCCCGTATCATAGCAA
>NZ_VTQF01000023.1:0-4923 GCF_008763935.1 Streptococcus mitis | reverse complement strand
ACGGTGTTTATGCCACTCGGCGGCAATGTTCCGAAAGGTATTACTGACAGCGGCTTGCCGTTCACGCTTTTTTTGTTGTTTGGCTTCACTTGGGTCTTGCCCCGATGCAAGCAAGCAGCGGGCGTTTTCAGCGGCTTGGCGGGCTTCCACCAGTGATACGGTCGGATATTTACCGATTGAAAGCGTTTTACATTTACCGTTATGTGAAAAGTCAAACCGCCATAACTTCCCGCCGCTTGTATTGATATACAGATACAAGCCCTTGCCGTCATTCAGCTTAAACGGTTTTTCGGCAGGCTTGGCATTTTTGATTTGTCGGTCGTTCAGCTTCATTTTTACGGTATTTTTTCAAGGTATTTTTCAGATACCGCAAAAGATACCGTAAATTTTAGGTTACTTCAATTAAGCTGAATTAGACGGTATTAGATGATAAATAGATGCCAAAACCAGCGGAAAGCCTTGTATTTCTTGGCTTTAGTTTACGGCGTTAGACTGTGATAGACAAAAAAATAACCGCTCTAAAAGCGGTTGTGGTGCCCAGGGTCGGACTCGAACCGACACACCTTGCGGCGGGGGATTTTGAGTCCCCTGCGTCTACCAATTTCGCCACCTGGGCTGGTGAAGAAGTCGCTATTATAGCGGCGTATTCGGGCTTGTAAAGCAAAATCTTGCTTTGTTTGCAGATATACTACTTATATTTTTGATTTTTAAAAACATTAAATTTATTTTATTTTGTTCCCGACGCATCCTACTCTTTCCACTTATATCAAACATCATTCATTTTCAGCCGAAAAACGGCATAAACTGCTATATTAAATGTTGCAAACGCGCTAAGATGACGGCGTTCGTTTCATTTTTTATTTTCAGACGACGTTCACACACCATATTTGCATTGGAGAATTTTTATGATGCCTACTGCAATCCGTACCGCCATTTTGGGCGCATTCGCCCTTACCGCACTTGCTGCCTGCAAACCTGAAGCCAAAGCGCCGGAACAAAATCCTGCGACTGCTTCAGCCGCTTCTTCAACAGCGTCTGCCCCAGCTGCAACGCCTGCTTCTTCTCCTGAAACGACCTCGCTTAATGCTGCTGCCGCTCCCAAACCGCAAGGTCCGGGAACGGATATGCGTAAAGAGGACATCGGCGGCGATTTCACGCTGACCGACGGCGACGGCAAGCCGTTCAGCTTAAGCGACCTGAAAGGCAAAGTCGTGATCCTGTCCTTCGGCTATACACACTGCCCCGACGTTTGTCCGACCGAATTGCTGACTTACAGCGACACATTGAAACAGTTGGGCGATCAGGCGAAAGATGTGAAAGTAGTGTTCGTCAGCATCGATCCCGAACGCGACACGCCTGAAGTCATCGGCAAATACGTCAAACAGTTCAATCCTGAATTTATCGGCTTGACTCCGACAGGCGACCAAAGCCTGCCGATTATCAAACAGCAATACCGCGTGGTTTCCGCCAAAGTGGTTCAGAAGGAAGACAGTGAAAACTATTTGGTTGACCACTCTTCCGGCGCGTATCTGATCGACAAAAACGGCGAAGTGGCGATTTTCTCGCCTTACGGCAGCGAACCGGCAACCATTGCCGCCGACATCAAAAAACTGCTTTGATCCACATGAGGTCGTCTGAATGCCGGTCGCGGTTTTCAGACGACCTTTTTCCCATCTGAAACATATAGTGGATTAACTAAATCAGGACAAGGCGACGAAGCCGCAGACAGTACAGACAGTACGGAACCGATTCACTTGGTGCTTCAGCACCTTAGAGAATCGTTCTCTTTGAGCTAAGGCGAGGCAACGCCGTACTGGTTTAAAGTTAACCCACTATACAATGGAGAAAGTCAGACCGCCTGCTTGATACAGGTTCGAAGTCTGACGGCACACAACAACAATGACTGAAAACACGCTGACCATCGCCCTGTCCAAAGGGCGCATCTTTGAAGAAACGCTGCCGCTTTTGGCGGCGGCGGGCATCATTCCTGCCGAAGCGCCCGAAAAATCGCGCAAGCTGATTATCGGCACCAACCATGAAAACATCCGCCTCGTCATCGTCCGCGCCACCGATGTACCGACTTACGTCCAATACGGCGCGGCAGACTTCGGCATCGCGGGCAAAGACGTTTTAATCGAACACGGCGGCAGCGGGCTTTATCAGCCGCTGGATTTGCACATCGCCGAATGCCGCATGATGGTCGCCGTCCGCAAGGGTTTCGACTACGCCGCCGCCTCGCAGCCCGGCAGCCGCCTGCGCATCGCGACGAAATACCCCAACATCGCCGCCGAGCATTTCGCCGGCAAAGGCGTACACGTCGACATCATCAAACTCTACGGCTCAATGGAGCTTGCACCGCTGGTCGGTTTGAGCGACGCCATCGTCGATTTGGTCTCCACCGGCAACACGCTTAAGGCAAACGGCTTGGAAGCGGTCGAACACGTTGTCGATATTTCCAGCCGTCTGGTGGTCAACAAAGCCACATTGAAAACGAAACACGCGCTGCTGGAGCCGATTATTCAGGCGTTCGGCAGCGCAGCGAAGGCGGGGTGAGCGTTCATTTGAATGAAGATGCGTTTTCAGACGACCCTAGCCGTTTCCGCCGACAGGTCGTCTGAAAATATCACCGGCAGTAAACTGTATAGGAGGATTTAAAATGGCTGCAAAAATAAAAAAATTTTCAGATTCAACCCTTTCCGTATTAAATAACGGCGAGCGTCGGTTTTACGTCTATTGCCTGACCGACCTGAAAAAAGACAAAATCCTCTACATCGGCAAAGGCTGCGACAACCGCATCTTCGAGCATGAACAAGCCGCCCGTTCGCAAGACGGCGACATTGACGTGCCGGCACGCAAAGCCATCGCCAAATGTAAGAAACTCGGCCGCCATATCATCAGCTATCATCTGACTGAAGTCGAAGCGCTAGCCGCTGAATCTGCCCTGATTCATTTCGTCAAATCCGTTGTCGGCAAAAAATTCAAAAACCAATCTGCCGGATGCGGCGCAGGCGGCATCAGCGCGGAAGAACTCGACAGCCGCTTCAAATTCACGCCCTGCCCGCTTGACGACCTAAATCCCGACGGACTGGTTCTTGCCGTCAAAATCCAAGACGCTTTGGACTTGGATACCGACGAAGAAGCCGACTACCGCTTCGACAACCAAGACGATGCCAACCTCAAATCGCGTACGTTGGGCAACTGGGTTATCGGCAAAGATGCCGCGTCAAAAGTGAAATACGTTATCGGCATTCACACCGCGCTGCAAAACGCTGTTGTCAGCGCGTATGAGGTGGACGGTTTCGAAACGCTTGAAGAAACCAAAAACGGCAGAAAACAAACCCGTTACCGTTTCCATACCACCTCTCGTAGCGAAGAGGTATTAGCCAAACTCGGCCTGCAACAAAAATGCCTGCCCGAATTGAAGTTTGGTAGCGGGGGAGAAAAAGCGTATATCAGACCCAAAACCGAGACTGAACAAAAAAATATTCAGACGACCCCAAGTCCAAAAATATCAAAGGAGAATCCCAAATCATGAAAAAACTCAACACCCAATCGCCCGATTTCCAAGCCGAGCTCAAAGCCCTGCTGGCTTTTGAAACCGCTCAGAATCCCGAAATCGACCACATCGTCGCCGACATCTGCGCCGACGTGCAGAAGCGCGGCGATGCGGCGCTCATTGAATACACCAACCGCTTCGACGGCACATCCGCCCAAACCATAGCCGACCTCATTCTCACTCAAGACGATTTGCAGGCCGCGTTTGAGCGTTTGCAGCCCGAAATTCAGACGGCCTTGAAAACTGCTGCCGAACGGGTCGAAAGCTACCACCAACGCCAAAAAATGGAATCTTGGACGTACGAAGACGAAGACGGCACGCGGTTGGGACAACAGATTACACCGCTCGACCGCGTCGGCATTTACGTTCCCGGCGGCAAAGCGGCGTATCCGAGTTCCGTCATCATGAACGCCATGCCCGCCCATGTCGCAGGTGTGAAAGAAATCATCATGGTCGTCCCCACGCCCAAAGGCGAACGCAACGACATCGTGCTTGCCGCCGCCTTCGTTGCGGGCGTTACTAAAGTCTTCACCGTCGGCGGCGCGCAGGCGGTTGCCGCCCTCGCCTACGGCACCGAGTCCGTACCGCAGGTCGATAAAATCACCGGCCCGGGCAACGCCTTCGTCGCCGCCGCCAAACGCCGCGTGTTCGGCGTCGTCGGTATCGACATGGTGGCGGGGCCGTCTGAAATCCTCGTCATCGCCGACGGCACCACGCCCGCCGACTGGGTGGCGATGGATTTGTTCAGCCAAGCCGAACACGACGAAATCGCCCAAGCCATCCTTATCGGCACGTCGCAGCCCTATCTCGACGAAGTTCAAGCCGCCATGAACCGCCTCATAGCAACCATGCCCCGCCGCGACATCATCGAAGCCTCGCTCGGCAACAGGGGCGCGATGATACTCGCCAAAGACTTGGACGAAGCCTGCGAAATCGCCAACTACATTTCCCCCGAACACTTGGAATTGTCGGTAGAAAACCCGCAGCAATGGGCGAAAAAAATCCGCCACGCCGGCGCGATTTTCATGGGACGCTACACCAGCGAAAGCCTCGGCGACTACTGCGCCGGCCCCAACCACGTCCTGCCCACCAGCCGTACCGCCCGCTTCTCCTCGCCGCTGGGCACTTACGACTTCCAAAAACGCTCCAGCCTGATCCAAGTCTCCGAACAAGGCGCGCAGAAACTGGGCAAAACCGCCAGCGTGTTGGCACACGGCGAAAGCCTGACCGCCCACGCGCGCTCAGCGGAATTCAGGTTGAAAGACTGATTCGGGCGAACCCGCCATCCATCAAAAAGCAAAGGTCCTTGGATTCGGATTTCAAGTGCAACACTAGTGTATCAGTGGTTTGAACAGATTCAAGAATAA
>NZ_VTQF01000022.1:0-4959 GCF_008763935.1 Streptococcus mitis | reverse complement strand
GGAACGGGTAAGGTGTGGAGTTAAGGGAGAGAATTATATACTTTTTGTTTTGGTTAACTATATCCCGCCAGCCATAGCGATACCGTATAAATCACCAGTCCGACCAGTCCGCCGACGAGCGTTCCGTTGATGCGGATATATTGCAAATCCTTGCCCACGCTCAATTCCAGTTTTTCCACCATCAGGCGGCTGTCCCAGCCTTTGACTTTGTCCGCGACAAATAAAGCGGCTTTATCTTTATAACGCATCACAAAATCCCGAACCAAAAGCGAAATCCGTATATCCGCCCGCCGCATAAATTGCGGGTATGCCTGAGCTTGCGAACGCATATGATTCAGCAGCTTTTCCAGTTGCGCTTGGCACAAAGAGTCTTGTTTTTCCACATCTTCCCGCGCCCAGTCTAAAATGCCGCACCATAAGGTCATGATTTGACGTTGCAGGGCGGGCGATTGCGCGAGCTGTTTTTTGAATTTGTCCAGGCGGCGGTGCCACAGGCGCGATGTGGTCAGGCGTTCGGTCAGTTCGTCGTATTGCACCAAGAATTGTCGGCGCAGCGCGTTGTCCTGCTTGTCCGCAGTTGCCAAATAGCCGTCTATCCATGCCAACGCTTTTTCTGCCGCCCAATCATCGACTTTTCCCACCAAGGTCGATTTCACCGCCGCTTTAAGCCTGTCCCAAGTTCCGGGATTGCCGCCTTCGATTTTCGCCGCCCACTCGCGCAGGTTCTGCTCCAACATTTCGCGGGTTTCCGGCGTTTTCAGCCAACGCCGAATCTGACGGAGCAGGCTTTCAAACGCTTTTTCGTGCATCCCTTGCGCTTTCAACAGCCGCAAACCGTCGGCAAGCGTGTTGCCGATTTGTTCGCCGCTGTAACGTTCTTCCAGCAGCATTGCTGTAAAACGCGCTGTCTGTTCCGGTTTGGCGATGGCAAGCAGCGTCGGAATCTGTTTGGAAAGCCACGGCAGCCAATGCGATTTCACGTCTTCGCCGTCCAACCATTTCAATAATTTATCGCTGGGCTGCGCTTGATAAATGCGCATGGCGATGGGTTTGCCCTGCAAAAAATTATGTTCGATAAACCGTCCTAGTTCATCGCCGATACGCGCCTGATTGCGCGGCAAAATTGCGGTATGGGGAATCGGCAGTCCGAGAGGTCGTCTGAAAAGCGCGGTGACGGCAAACCAGTCCGCCAGCGCACCCACCATCGCGGCTTCGGCAAACGCTTTGACAAATCCCAACCAAGGATATTGGCGCACATAAACGGCGGAGACTGCAAACAGCCCGCACGCAAGAAGCAGCAAGCCCGTCGCCCAACGTCTGCTTTTTGCCAACTTTTTGCGCGCTTCATTTAAGCGGACTTGTTCTGAAAGGGTGTGCATTTCTATTCCTGTCTTTTTTGTCTTTAGAGGATTGCGAATAGATTGATTACTTTTTAATCAGCTGAAAATATTCAATAGGTTTCAAAATATTATCCAAGTTTTCCACAGAATGCACACATCAATCCGAATGCGGGTTGTGGGCAATATTTTGTATTGCCTATTTTTTAATCATAATATTTTTATTTTGGAAAATCAAAAGGGAAGGAGAGTTGTTCACAGGCTGTTCACATGATTCTGTGGTATGGTTGTGTACAGGTTTTCAGACGACCTTTATGCCGTCCAGCCTGAAACCGAAACCCAAAGCCGCCACAAGGCCCAAGCCGCCACCGTCAACCCTGCCAACAGGCGGATGCTGCGTTTTTGCAAAAGCGTTTTCAACTGCGCTGCAAAGATACCCATCGCCAAAAGATTAGGCAGCGTGCCGAGTGCAAAAGCCAACATATATAAAGCGCCGTGAACCGCGCTGCCGCTGCCCAAGGCGTAAAGCGACGCGCTGTAAACCAGACCGCACGGCAGCCAGCCCCAAAGCATCCCTACGCCGAAACAGGCTGGGACGGAACGGATAGGCAAAAGCTTGTTTAAAAACGGATTCAGCCGCTTCCATATCGGTTTGCCGATGCGTTCGATACGCGTCGCCGCCGTCGAAATCCCCGCCAGATAAAGCCCTAAAAGCAACAGCAGGATGTTTGCCGCGATATACAGCCCCTGCTGCAACACGCGGGTGTCATCCAAAGAAATCCCTGCCTGCCCGATCAGACCGACTAGGAAGCCGATGAGGACATAGCTGCTTACACGTCCCAAGTTCAACAGAACAATCAATCCGAAACGGTTTAGGTTGGGTGGAAGCTGCAAGGCAAATGCGCTGCTTAACCCGCCGCACATTCCGACGCAGTGGCCGCCGCCGAAAAAACCGAGCAGAAACAGAGTGAGGAAGGTAAGGTTTTCGTCCATATCAGATATATTTGAAATTGTTATCAGACTGTTTCGTATTGTATCAATAACGGAGGAATGAGGATAAGAAAGGATGGAATAGGGACGAATTATTGCGAATCTGTTTGGAAAGGTCGTCTGAAAATCGCTTTGCCTTGATTGCACGGCATCGGATTTTCAGACGACCTTTAGACTACCCGATATTTATAAAGCTTTATTTTGAGGAAAATAATTTGATTTCATTTGAAAACAAAATGTTAAACGAATCGAATATTTCTGAACAGGATACCGAAGAAGCAAGCAAATGTTTGCATATTATCGAGATTCGGTTAAAATTACCAAAATAATATAAATAATAATCAAAATCATTTATTAATTATCATAACTGACTTGCGGCAAAACCTTTCCGAGGTCGTCCGAACATTTTCAGACGACGCTGTCTGACATTCCGCCACACAAGGAATCCGTTATGAAGCCAGTCAAAGTCAACACCCTTGCCGCCTGCATTGCCGCCATCGGTTTCTCTCCCATCATTTATGCTGCCGATAATACGCCGACCGTCATTCTCGATACTGTTACTGTCAAAGGCACACGCAATAAAGACGAAATCGGTAAAAACCGGGTTTATACCCGCGAAATCGTCAACCTCTACAAAGGCAAGGAAGATGTCGAAACCTTCAAAGGCAACACCGTATCCGATCTTTTGAGCGGCATGTCCGGCGTGTACAGCGGCGACGCGCGCAACAGCGGCGCGCTGGATCCCAATATACGCGGCGTACAGGGACAGGGACGGATTCCCGTTACCATCGACGGCACGGAGCAGGCGATTACCGTCTGGCGCGGCTACGCAGGCGCAAACAACCGCAACTACGTCGACCCCAACATCATCAGCAGCGTTTCTATCGAAAAAGGCCCCTCGTTCAGCCGTGATATGAAAAGCGGCATAGGCGGCTCCGTCGCCCTGAAAACCATTGATGCCGACGATATTGTCCCCGAAGGGCAGAAATACGGATTTGAAGTGAAGGCGGAGGCTTCCAACAATTCCATCAAAAGGCGTGAGAATGCTTATGAACATTCAGTCGATTATCGAACCTTGCCTGTTCCCGCAGTAGCGACGGGTGGTATTTGGCGTTCGTTTTTTGACGATACCGACCGAATCGACCAGCGTTTCAACGGACGCAATAAATTTGGGGAGGATAAAGCCTACCGCATTGCCGCTGCCACCAAGCAGGACAATTTCGATGCCATGCTCGCCTATGCCTACCGCAGTAAAGGCAATTATTTTTCCGGCAAAAAAGGGGCGGAGCGCTACGGTTATATCGGTCCTTGGACACAAGAAACTTTAGACGAATTAAAACGTCGTCAAGAAGAAGCCGCTGCCAAGGGTGAGAAATTTTTCGGCAGTGAAAACATGCTGGGTGCCCCCGATATTTCAAAAATCGGACTTTTTTATCATCCGGGCGGGGAAGTCAGCAATACCTCACTCGAAACCAAATCATGGGTAGGTAAAACCACCTTCCGTCTGCCGAACCGCCAAACGCTCAAATTCGGCCTGCGCCATACCGATTCCACGTTCGGCGAAATCATGCCTTCGCGCATTATCGGCCCCATCAGTTGGGATGCGTCCGTCCTCAACAAAATTGCTGAATGGCCGCAGGCATGGGTAAAACAGCGTTCCTACAATATCGACTATTCGTGGAAGCCCGAGGGCAGCCGTTGGATAGATTTCGATGCCACGCTTTGGACAACACGCACCAAATCCAAAACCAATACCGCAGGCGGTTCGCCCGGCGATACCGTTTATGAAGATTTGGTATTTCAACGGGCATGGGATGAGTACGACAGATGGCAAAAAGCTACGCCTGAAGAGCGTCAAGAATTGCTGAATGCAGGTTTTGAAACCCCAAAACCGCCCAAACCCGAAACGCCCAATACAAACGGCAGGTTCAACACTATTGAAGGCAACGCCTATTACGCCCGTAATAACCGTACAGGCTTTCAATTCTCCAACCGTATGAAATTGAGCGACAAACTGTCGTTGACTTTGATGGGCGATTTTCAAAATGAAAAACTGACATCGCGCAATGATTTTTCAGACGAGCTGGAGCGGGGAGGATACGACAAATATCGGGAAGAACTCGAAAACAACACCATCAGGGCAAATTATGAATTGAACCAATATGGCGTACCGCGCAATGGCAAACGGCGAGAATACAATTTGGGCTTTAATTTCCGCTACGAACCCTTCCGCTGGCTGACGTTGATGGCAGGCGGGCGATATACCAATTTCCAGCTTCAGGATAAAAGCAGACGCTTGGAAAGCGGCATGAATAAGTTTGGCTATCCGTTAGAAATGAACAGGGGGATAAAATATTCGATCGGCAGGGTTGCCACGCCGCAAGAATACGCGGATTACAAGGCAATTGACGATGCTTTGGCAAATGGCAGTCTTGATTATGCTTTATATATGGCCGATGAATATTCAGAACAAAGAAAAAAACATAAACAAATTAGCCTGTATTCGTTTCAAGTCAATTCGCAATATATTCCGACTTTGACATATGATCGCGAAAAATGGGTCAATCCTAATGAAAAGCAACTGTATTTTTCACCCCGTCGGGCAAAAATACCAAAACTCAAATCAAGCCGT
>NZ_VTQF01000021.1:0-5090 GCF_008763935.1 Streptococcus mitis | reverse complement strand
AACGGGTAAGGTGTGGAGTTAAGGGAGAGAATTATATACTTTTTGTTTTGGTTAACTATAGTACGGCAAGGCGAGGCAACGCCGTACTGGTTTAAATTTAATCCACTATACTGTAAAAGGTCGTCTGAAAATCCTACCCACTCAAAAACAAACCGCCCTTTCAGGCGGTTTGTTTTCAGCTTAAACAGACGGTTATTGTTTTTTACCGCCGAATACACCGAAAGCGTTGTTACTTGAAGAGCCATTATCACCTGGTTTTTCATTGTAACTGTATCGTCCCGCCATTTCGGCAGCTTTGTCGCCGTAGAATCCGCCTGAGATAGAACCTTGCACACCGGAATCCCATTTACCATTAAAGCTGCTACCTGCAATATTTGCAGTAAAGGCTCGTTCATTCATGAACCATCTGTCACCACTATTGATTTTACCTGCGATAGTCTTGGTATCGAAGTTGACATCTGCGGTAAACGAACCGGTAGTACGGTAGCCTCCTGTATCACCCACCCAGTTCTCCTTATCATCCAAGTTGCGGGCACGGAAATTCAACACATCGCCGGCATACTTGGCTGTTCCTGATGGTAGAGAGGTACTCATTACCCCCTGAACAAACAAGGAGTAGGCATTATCGGCAAGTTTTGCCGCACCGAAGACAACATTGCTCAAATTGCCTGAAGCAACAAACGACTTGTAGTCCGAACCCAATTCAGTTTGATGGAGCTTGTTGGTAACAGGTGCCAAAGCGATTGCCGTACCGTTGATAATGACTTTGGTCAAGTCCGCGATATTCGATAAGATGTATTGCTCGCCTGTTTCACCTTTTTTCAATTCAGCTGCAGCGGCATCAACTTTAGGTTTGGTTACGGGCGCATCAGGTTTGGCAACCGGCGCATCAGACTGTCCGCCTGCTTGAGCTGCATCTTGGCGTTTTGCACCAAACACACCGCGCGCCACTACGTCTTCATCACGTTGGTTTTTGCCTGCCGCACTATATGTACCGGCAAGTTGGTCTGCCTTCGCACCAAAGAATCCGCCTTGCATCGTACCTTGCTTGTTGGAGAAGGTGTTGCCGTGCAAATCGCCATTGAAAGACAGGTTTTCCGCCATATCGCGCGCATTGGATTTGACGACACCTGCAATCCTATTGCCACCGCTACCACCGCCAACCGTTTGATCGGAATAGCGGTTGATGCCGACATTGATGGTTTTTTGGTCGAAATTGACTTTTGCGGTAACATCGGTTGCCCTGGCGGCAGAATACAGGTTTGCCAATTTAGACTTGGCACTTGTATCAGAAATCTCGTTTAACGAACTGGTATTGACCGGCAGTCCGTTTGCAAAATGCAAACCGATACCTTTATAAGTGGCTTCGCCTTTTAGAGCGGCAACAGTATCGCTTCCGGCAGGAGTACCTTGTACAAATAAAGCTTGTTTGAAATCACGCAGATTGGTTACATCGGCAACACCGCCGTAACGAACGTCAGGCAGCAGGTCGCCGCTGTGTATCGCATATTGTGCTGCATCGGCTTTACCGCCGTTCGTACTTCTTTCGCCCAACGTGAACTCACCTGCTTTAACGTCTTTGGTATTAATGGCGACACCATCAAGTACGACGCTGTTTTTATCCGAGGCAG
The DNA here is from genome assembly GCF_008763935.1 of Streptococcus mitis. GTDB lineage: Bacteria > Bacillota > Bacilli > Lactobacillales > Streptococcaceae > Streptococcus > Streptococcus mitis_DB. The sequence continues at coordinate 3,459 of NZ_VTQF01000021.1, read as the reverse complement.
TCGGAGCTTCGGTTTTGGCATATTCCAAATCGCCGGTTTCACGTTTTTTCGCTACCAAGACACCGCCATCCAAAGCCTTGCCCATTACTTTGCCTTCGCCGCCAAAACCTTGACCTGAATTGGCCTCATTGGCTTTCTTAGCTTCTTCAGCTTTCTTGGCCTCTTCAGCTTTCTTAGCCTCTTCAGCTTTCTTGGCTTCTTCGGCTTTCTTGGCTTCTTCGGCTTTCTTTGCTTCTTCGGCTTTCTTTGCTTCTTCGGCTTTCTTAGCGTCTTCTGTTTGTTTTGAATCACCTCCTCCGCCCGAGCCGGAATTATTGCCCGGCTGTTGCGGGGTCGGTGCAGGCTGTGCAGACGGCGTGCCACCACCGCTTGAGCCGCATGCACTCAATGCGATGCTGCAGGCAATCGCCAACATACTTAATTTAAATGATTCCTTCATGGTCAAACTCCTGAATGTGATAATGGTATTTTGGAATGATGGTGATAAAATATTTGATAATTATTTACATCAAACCAATTAAAATATACCGCAAATGCGGATAACCAAACGGTACTAAACTTACATCTGCATGAAGGTCGTCTGAAAACGGAATTTATGAATCCGTCCATACAGATGTGTTTCAGACGACCTCTACTTATATCGTCAAACCATTAATGACGGTGCGGAACAAAGCCTTCCGGAGCTTCCGCGCCTTCAGGCAGACCGAAAGTTTCGCGCAGAACGACTTTGTAGAACGCAAACGCATCTTTTGCGCCTTGAATCGCTTCGGCTTCGGCTTCAGGGCTTAAACCCAAAGCATTCAGATGCTCGACAAAGGCACGCCAATGTTTGCCGCGGCCGTTCGGATGGGGAGCGAGGTGACGCGCACCGTGTTCGCCGGTGTAATCCAGTTTTTGCGCGTGTTTAAACAAAAATGCCGCGCCCAAATTGGAACCTTCTGCGCAATACAGCCAGCCGATGGCTTTGTTGCCGGTTTCGTGCGGCAGCGGTTTGCCGTATTCGTAAGGTTTGTCACCCAAATCAGCCAAGTCTTGCGTTACCGCATCGTAACGCGCCATGTATTCCAGCTCGGGAATGGCTTTATTCAACTCCGGATCTTTATAGATATGATCGACCGCTTTGTGGAACACGGATTGCAGTTTCAAAAATTTGATGTAGTTCTCTTTGTTGGTAAACGGCTCGACAGACATAACCAAGTTGTCCACGCTATCGTGAATAGTTGTAGTCTGCTCTTTCAGCCGTTTGGCAAAAGTCAGCTCTTGTGTTTCGCTCATGTGAATATCCTTCATACAGTTTCAGACGACCTTCCGGCCGCCTTTATTTAAACAAGGTGGATTAGATAGATCTGAAAACGGACACAGGATGGAAGCCAAGGTTTGTGGGATTGGAAACCCACCAAACCTGCTTGAAAACAAACCATCGGGTTTCGTTATTTTATGAAATATTTTTTAAAAATATATATTATTCCAATTCAAATGGCAAGAGAATGATTTGCAGCTACTTGCAACTACAAGATAATAACGGACAATTTTCCACCTTCGGTAAACAAGAGATGCAGGCTTAACGGAAAATGGTTCTATAACCATAAAAATATTGTTTACAAAGACATGACGACATCTCGGCAGACGCCGTCCTTGCCTCACCTGCGTCAAAACGGCATACTTTCGCCATACCGAGCTGCAGGTCGTCTGAAACCTGCCACACTGTCAAAAAGGAAGAAACAACATGAACCCTATCCGCCCTTTCTTAGACCATACTCCGCAAATTCACGAATCCTGCCTCATCGACGAAACCTCCGTCATCATCGGCGAAGTATCGCTTGCCGAAGACGTATCCGTTTGGCCGTATGCCGTGTTGCGCGGCGACGTGAACAGCATCAGCATCGGCGCGCGCAGCAATGTACAGGACGGCAGTGTCTTGCACGTTTCGCACAAAAACGCGGAAAAGCCCGAAGGCTCACCCCTGATTATCGGAGAAGACGTAACCGTCGGACACAAAGTCATGCTGCACGGCTGCCGCATCGGCGATCGTGTGTTAATCGGCATGGGTACGACTATTTTGGACGATACCGTCATCGAAGACGACGTGATGATAGGCGCAGGCAGCTTGGTGCCGCCACGCAAACGTTTGGAAAGTGGCTATCTTTATGTCGGCTCGCCCGTCAAACAAGTCCGCCCGCTGACCGAAAAAGAAAAAGAATTTTTGAAATATTCTTCCGCGCATTATGTGCGCCTGTCCGGCCAACACAAACAGTCAAAATAATTTTCAGACGACCTTATATCCCCTAAAAAAGAAAATTTTATGCACACACTCTACCTAGCCTCCGGCAGCCCGCGCCGCCGCGAAATTCTGGAAAACTTAAGATTCAAAGTTATCCGTATCCCTGCCGACATCGACGAAACGCCGCATTCCGACGAAAAAGCCGCTGATTATGTGCAACGTATGGCGCAGGAAAAAAATGCCGCCGCTGTCGAGCAATGGTTTGCCACACACGACGCGTCGCCCGAATATCCGATTCTGACCGCCGACACTACGGTTGCCTATCAAAACCACATCCTCGGCAAACCGGAAACCGAAGCCCAAGCAGCCGAAATGCTCGCCCGGCTTTCAGGGCAGACGCATCAGGTGCTGACTGCCGTATGCGTATATTGGCAAAGGAAAACGCGCGGTGTTTTACAAACCAGCGACGTGCGTTTCAAAACCTTGTCTGCCGAAGAAATATCCGCCTATATCCGAAGCGGCGAACCGATGGACAAAGCGGGCGCGTATGGCATTCAGGGACTGGGCGGCGTGTTTGTCGAGCATTTGCAAGGCAGCTTCACCGGCGTGATGGGCCTGCCCGTTTACGAAACGGTCGGCTTGTTGGAACAATTCGGATTGAGTATTCCCCCATTTGCCTGATTTTAAATACCTTCAAACAAACATTATGAAAACATACGCCTTCCCCTTTTTATCCGCAGTATTCCTTCTTGCAGGCTGCGCTGCTTTTTCAGACGACGGCACACCTTCCATCCGCGAAGGCAACGACAGCATCCTCTCTTTCGGGAAGCTTGGCTCCACTACGGAAGATGCGCCGGCAGGCGGCTGGGTCATGCTCGGCGATCAATACACCTATGTGTTAGACAAAGGGTCGTCTGAAAAGCTATCTCCCGTCTTTAAGGCCAAACTGAAACATCCCTACGAAATCAAGTTTGCCTCTTCTATGAAGAATATCAAAAAGGCGGGATTTACCGTTTGGCAAGAGGATCGCAGATTCAACACACTGCTTTGCCTGTCTTACCCCCATACTGATAAAGATGAAGAAAAAACGCTGCAAAAATTGGCGTTCACCTTCAGTAAAGGGGAAAAAACGCCATTCGAGACCTTTGCAAAATTCCCCAAAATCCCCTAAATTACCACCAAGACATTTAGGGGATTTCTCATGAGCACCTTCTTCCGGCAAACCGCACAAGCCATGA
>NZ_VTQF01000020.1:0-5196 GCF_008763935.1 Streptococcus mitis | reverse complement strand
TAAAGCTAAGCGACTTCCATATCTCACAGGGGGCAACCCCCAACTACTTCCGGCGTTCTAGGGCTTAACTTCTGTGTTCGGCATGGGTACAGGTGTATCTCCTAGGCTATCGTCACTTAACTCTGAGTAATACCTACTCAAAATTGAATATCTATTCAAACCAAGAAAACCGTTCGCTTTCATATTCTCAGTTACTTTGGATAAGTCCTCGAGCTATTAGTATTAGTCCGCTACATGTGTCGCCACACTTCCACTTCTAACCTATCTACCTGATCATCTCTCAGGGCTCTTACTGATATAAAATCATGGGAAATCTCATCTTGAGGTGGGTTTCACACTTAGATGCTTTCAGCGTTTATCCCTTCCCTACATAGCTACCCAGCGATGCCTTTGGCAAGACAACTGGTACACCAGCGGTAAGTCCACTCTGGTCCTCTCGTACTAGGAGCAGATCCTCTCAAATTTCCTACGCCCGCGACGGATAGGGACCGAACTGTCTCACGACGTTCTGAACCCAGCTCGCGTGCCGCTTTAATGGGCGAACAGCCCAACCCTTGGGACCGACTACAGCCCCAGGATGCGACGAGCCGACATCGAGGTGCCAAACCTCCCCGTCGATGTGAACTCTTGGGGGAGATAAGCCTGTTATCCCCAGGGTAGCTTTTATCCGTTGAGCGATGGCCCTTCCATACGGAACCACCGGATCACTAAGCCCGACTTTCGTCCCTGCTCGAGTTGTAGCTCTCGCAGTCAAGCTCCCTTATACCTTTACACTCTGCGAATGATTTCCAACCATTCTGAGGGAACCTTTGGGCGCCTCCGTTACCTTTTAGGAGGCGACCGCCCCAGTCAAACTGCCCGTCAGACACTGTCTCCGATAGGGATCACCTATCCGGGTTAGAGTGGCCATAACACAAGGGTAGTATCCCAACAACGTCTCCTTCGAAACTGGCGTCCCGATCTCATAGACTCCTACCTATCCTGTACATGTGGTACAGACACTCAATATCAAACTGCAGTAAAGCTCCATGGGGTCTTTCCGTCCTGTCGCGGGTAACCTGCATCTTCACAGGTACTAAAATTTCACCGAGTCTCTCGTTGAGACAGTGCCCAAATCATTACGCCTTTCGTGCGGGTCGGAACTTACCCGACAAGGAATTTCGCTACCTTAGGACCGTTATAGTTACGGCCGCCGTTTACTGGGGCTTCAATTCATACCTTCGCTTACGCTAAGCACTCCTCTTAACCTTCCAGCACCGGGCAGGCGTCACCCCCTATACATCATCTTACGATTTAGCAGAGAGCTGTGTTTTTGATAAACAGTTGCTTGGGCCTATTCACTGCGGCTGACGTAAAGTCAGCACCCCTTCTCCCGAAGTTACGGGGTCATTTTGCCGAGTTCCTTAACGAGAGTTCTCTCGCTCACCTGAGGCTACTCGCCTCGACTACCTGTGTCGGTTTGCGGTACGGGTAGAGTATGTTTAAACGCTAGAAGCTTTTCTTGGCAGTGTGACGTCACTAACTTCGCTACTAAACTTCGCTCCCCATCACAGCTCAATGTTATAGAACTAAGCATTTGACTCAGTTCACACCTCACTGCTTAGACAGACACTTCCAATCGTCTGCTTTAGTTAGCCTACTGCGTCCCTCCATCACTACATACTCTAGTACAGGAATATCAACCTGTTGTCCATCGGATACACCTTTCGGTCTCTCCTTAGGTCCCGACTAACCCAGGGCGGACGAGCCTTCCCCTGGAAACCTTAGTCTTACGGTGGACAGGATTCTCACCTGTCTTTCGCTACTCATACCGGCATTCTCACTTCTATGCGTTCCAGCACTCCTCACGGTACACCTTCATCACACATAGAACGCTCTCCTACCATACCTATAAAGGTATCCACAGCTTCGGTAAATTGTTTTAGCCCCGGTACATTTTCGGCGCAGGGTCACTCGACTAGTGAGCTATTACGCACTCTTTGAATGAATAGCTGCTTCTAAGCTAACATCCTAGTTGTCTGTGCAACCCCACATCCTTTTCCACTTAACAATTATTTTGGGACCTTAGCTGGTGGTCTGGGCTGTTTCCCTTTCGACTACGGATCTTAGCACTCGCAGTCTGACTGCCGACCATAATTCATTGGCATTCGGAGTTTATCTGAGATTGGTAATCCGGGATGGACCCCTCACCCAAACAGTGCTCTACCTCCAAGAATCTTTATGTCGACGCTAGCCCTAAAGCTATTTCGGAGAGAACCAGCTATCTCCAAGTTCGTTTGGAATTTCTCCGCTACCCACAAGTCATCCAAGCACTTTTCAACGTGCCCTGGTTCGGTCCTCCAGTGCGTCTTACCGCACCTTCAACCTGCTCATGGGTAGGTCACATGGTTTCGGGTCTACGTCATGATACTAATTCGCCCTATTCAGACTCGGTTTCCCTACGGCTCCGTCTCTTCAACTTAACCTCGCATCATAACGTAACTCGCCGGTTCATTCTACAAAAGGCACGCTCTCACCCATTAACGGGCTCGAACTTGTTGTAGGCACACGGTTTCAGGTTCTATTTCACTCCCCTCCCGGGGTGCTTTTCACCTTTCCCTCACGGTACTGGTTCACTATCGGTCACTAGGGAGTATTTAGGGTTGGGAGATGGTCCTCCCAGATTCCGACGGGATTTCACGTGTCCCGCCGTACTCAGGATACTGCTAGGTACAAAGACTATTTTAAATACGAGGCTATTACTCTCTTTGGCTGATCTTCCCAAATCATTCTTCTATAATCTTTGAGTCCACATTGCAGTCCTACAACCCCGAAGAGTAAACTCTTCGGTTTGCCCTCCTGCCGTTTCGCTCGCCGCTACTAAGGCAATCGCTTTTGCTTTCTCTTCCTGCAGCTACTTAGATGTTTCAGTTCACTGCGTCTTCCTCCTCACATCCTTAACAGATGCGGGTAACAGGTAGTACCTGTTGGGTTCCCCCATTCGGAAATCCCTGGATCATCGCTTACTTACAGCTACCCAAGGCATATCGTCGTTTGTCACGTCCTTCTTCGGCTCCTAGTGCCAAGGCATCCACCGTGCGCCCTTATTAACTTAACCTTATTTTTCTGACCTTTCAGTCATAAACTCTTATTAATACTACAGCGTTTTCGGTTTATTTTCTTGTTACTATTTGATATAGATATTCAATTTTCAATGTGCATTACTTGGTGATCTCTCACCAATGGAGCCTAGCGGGATCGAACCGCTGACCTCCTGCGTGCAAAGCAGGCGCTCTCCCAGCTGAGCTAAGGCCCCACAAGACCTCTCAAGACTAAACAAGACCAATGCGCAGTTCCTTTTCCTTAGAAAGGAGGTGATCCAGCCGCACCTTCCGATACGGCTACCTTGTTACGACTTCACCCCAATCATCTATCCCACCTTAGGCGGCTGGCTCCTTACGGTTACCTCACCGACTTCGGGTGTTACAAACTCTCGTGGTGTGACGGGCGGTGTGTACAAGGCCCGGGAACGTATTCACCGCGGCGTGCTGATCCGCGATTACTAGCGATTCCGACTTCATGTAGGCGAGTTGCAGCCTACAATCCGAACTGAGACTGGCTTTAAGAGATTAGCTTGCCGTCACCGGCTTGCGACTCGTTGTACCAGCCATTGTAGCACGTGTGTAGCCCAGGTCATAAGGGGCATGATGATTTGACGTCATCCCCACCTTCCTCCGGTTTATTACCGGCAGTCTCGCTAGAGTGCCCAACTGAATGATGGCAACTAACAATAGGGGTTGCGCTCGTTGCGGGACTTAACCCAACATCTCACGACACGAGCTGACGACAACCATGCACCACCTGTCACCTCTGTCCCGAAGGAAAGCTCTATCTCTAGAGTGGTCAGAGGGATGTCAAGACCTGGTAAGGTTCTTCGCGTTGCTTCGAATTAAACCACATGCTCCACCGCTTGTGCGGGCCCCCGTCAATTCCTTTGAGTTTCAACCTTGCGGTCGTACTCCCCAGGCGGAGTGCTTAATGCGTTAGCTGCGGCACTAAACCCCGGAAAGGGTCTAACACCTAGCACTCATCGTTTACGGCGTGGACTACCAGGGTATCTAATCCTGTTTGCTCCCCACGCTTTCGAGCCTCAGCGTCAGTTACAAGCCAGAGAGCCGCTTTCGCCACCGGTGTTCCTCCATATATCTACGCATTTCACCGCTACACATGGAATTCCACTCTCCCCTCTTGCACTCAAGTTAAACAGTTTCCAAAGCGTACTATGGTTAAGCCACAGCCTTTAACTTCAGACTTATCTAACCGCCTGCGCTCGCTTTACGCCCAATAAATCCGGACAACGCTCGGGACCTACGTATTACCGCGGCTGCTGGCACGTAGTTAGCCGTCCCTTTCTGGTAAGATACCGTCACAGTGTGAACTTTCCACTCTCACACTCGTTCTTCTCTTACAACAGAGCTTTACGATCCGAAAACCTTCTTCACTCACGCGGCGTTGCTCGGTCAGACTTCCGTCCATTGCCGAAGATTCCCTACTGCTGCCTCCCGTAGGAGTCTGGGCCGTGTCTCAGTCCCAGTGTGGCCGATCACCCTCTCAGGTCGGCTATGTATCGTCGCCTTGGTGAGCCGTTACCCCACCAACTAGCTAATACAACGCAGGTCCATCTGGTAGTGATGCAATTGCACCTTTTAAGCAAATGTCATGCAACATCTACTCTTATGCGGTATTAGCTATCGTTTCCAATAGTTATCCCCCGCTACCAGGCAGGTTACCTACGCGTTACTCACCCGTTCGCAACTCATCCGGAGAAGCAAGCTCCTCCTTCAGCGTTCTACTTGCATGTATTAGGCACGCCGCCAGCGTTCGTCCTGAGCCAGGATCAAACTCTCATTAAAAGTTTGAGTTCTCACTCATTTCTGTCACTGACAGATTTATTGTTTTTTTCATTGTTCAGTACTACAACCTTAGTTGTAGTGCCCTGCACATTGGTTCGTCTTGTTCAGTTTTCAAAGGTCTTTGTCACTCGCTTCTCTCAAGCGACAACTATATTAGTATATCACAGGTGCTTTCGCTTGTCAACACTTTTTTGAAACTTTTTTAATCTTTTTTCATCAAGTGTTCCATCCGCAACATACCATAGTCCGTACGGGATTCGAACCCGTGTTACCGCCGTGAAAAGGCGGTGTCTTAACCCCTTGA
>NZ_VTQF01000019.1:0-5335 GCF_008763935.1 Streptococcus mitis | reverse complement strand
AGCTTACACAGAGCGCCTGAATAGGCTTTTATGAGTGTCCAAGATTTGGGGGCCAGTTCAAACGTTCAGACGGCCTTTGGGTTTTATTTGCAGGTTTTCATGTTCAGGTTGCCGTAGCGTCCGACGATGTTGCGGATTTCTTGTGCGTCTTTTTCATCGACCGACATGAAGATAATGGTCATGCGGGAAACGCTGAGGGTGCTGTTGGAAGCGTTGCCTTTGTCGTCTTGTTCGACGATGCGCGCGCCGCCGAAGCCTGCTGCGGACAGGCGCGAGATGAGGACTTGGGCGGAGGAGCGGCTTTTCATCACGCCGAGGCTGATTTCGCCGTTGTAGAGCGTGCCGTTGAAGCCTTTGTTGCCGAGCGCTTCAAGGCGGTTCATGGCTTCGCTGTCGGCAGGCAGCAGGACGCGGAAGGTTTTGGCGGCTTGGTCTTTTGCTGCGCCGCGTTTTTCTACGGTGCGGCTGGCGGCGTGCGGCCAACGGGTCAGCAGGCCTTTGATGCGGTGGTAGTCGTCTTCGTCCAGGGTAACGCTGGCGTTGGACGTACATTGGTGTGCTGCGGGTGTGTTTTTGGTTGCGGGATTTTCGCTTGCGGCAGCAGTCGGGGTGGTGTTTCCTGCCGCTGCGGCTTTTTCTTTTTCGCGGCGGGCTTTTTCTTCACGTTCTTTTTTTTCTTTTTCGCGACGCGCCAATTCCTCTTCTTCTTTTTTCTTACGCTCGGCTATGGCTTCTTCGGATTCGGGTTCGGGCAGGTCGGCTTGTGTTTCGTCGGTTTGCAGCCAGTCGGGTTGCGCGTTGTCGGCAGGCGCGGGGGCTTGCTGCGGACGTAGGGATTCGGGTTGGGCAAGTTCGTGGGCGCCGCCTTCTACGGGCGCGGCGGCGGGGGATTTGGCGTTGTTGAGGCGGTGTGTAATCATGCCGCCGAAGACGATGATGTTGAGTGCCACGAGGGCGGCGAAAAGCCATTTCATGAGTTGTTTTCCTTTTTTGTGTTCGGGTGCCGTTGTGGTGTACGGACGATTTTGTGTTGTTATTTTGTGGCGGATCGGCTGTAAAGCCAACCGGCTGAAGTGTTTTGTTTGGAGGTCGTCTGAAAAGCGGCATGGGCGTTTCAGACGACCTTTTGAATCTGTATTACGGTATTGCTGCTTATTCGGGCAGTGTGTCGGTCTGTTCCTGCTCTTGCGCGACCCAGTTCAATAAACCGTAAATGACGAGATTATCTACAATTTTTACCGTATTGTCCAAAACAAACTGCTTGGGCAGGGCGTTGACGACTTTGCTTGCGCCGCCGCCGGTGATGATGACGTCGACGGGTTTGCCTTCGCCCGTTTTTTGTTGCAGCCGCCCATGCATCATGATGACGGCTCCGCAAACGGCATCCATCATGCCGCTGGTGATGGCGTTGGGCGTGGTGGTGGGGAAGGGGTACACTTTGCCGGCGGGGCGGTCGAGGTTTGCGGTTTTGGCGGCGAGGGCTTCTTTCATGAGGTGGAAGCCGGGCATGATGGTACCGCCGAGGTAGTGGTTGTCTTCGGTGAGCGCGTCGGTGGTTACAGCGGTGCCGCAGCTGACAACGACGCAGGCGTTTTGGCTGAAGCGGCGGCTGCCCAAGGCGTTGAACCAGCGGTCGGAACCGTGTTCGGCGGGGTTGCGGTAGTGGTTGCGGATGCCGAGTGCCTGCGGCATGGAGGGCAGCCAGCGGACGGGCGCGGTCAGGTGGGCTTCAACGAGGGCTTTTTTGAGGTCGCCGCACACGGCACAGCCGACGATGCGGGTGCGGTCGTCTGAACGCTCTGCCCACTCTTCGCCGAGCTTGCTCAAGTCGCGGTACGGCGCGCGGGTAACTTCGTTGAAAACGCCGTTTTCTACCCATGCCCATTTGAGCTGGCTGTTGCCGCCGTCGAGCAGAAGCAGGCGTTCGGGCGCACGCGGCGCGGCGGCGCGGGGCGTGTCGTCGGGGCGCAGGCTGATTTCGCCGCTGACGACGGTTTGTTCGCCTGTGGCTGTCATCAGGTGCAACGCGCCTTGCGCATCGACGCTGAGAACGGTGCCTTCGCTTACGGTTTGCCCGTCGCGCAGGAGCAGGACGGGTCTGCCGTGGTCGCGGTGGGCGGTTTGGTATTCTTCGAGGAAGGGTGCGAACCCGTTTTGCGCGTATTGCGTCAGGACGGCATCGAGTTCGCCCAAGAGTTTGTCCAACAGCGTTGAGGCGGCGATACAGTGTGCGGAGGCTGCGCCGTGGGCAAGCTGCATATTGTGGAATAAGGCTTGGACGGAGGCGGCGTTTTCAACTTCTTTGGGCAGGACGAAATTGATGCCGATGCCGATGACGGCGGCGGTTTTGCCCTCATTGCGGACGGTTTCAATCAGAATGCCGCCGAGTTTGTCCCTGTCGGCAACCAAATCGTTCGGCCACTTGATTTGTATCCCCAAACCGGATGCAGCCAAGGCGCGGCGGCAGGCGAGCGCGACGGCGGGGGCGAGCGAACCGAGTTCGTGCTGCGGTTTATCAAATACCCAGCCGAAGCTGAACATCAGGCATTCGCCCAAACGGTGTGTCCACTTGCGTCCTTGCCGCCCGCGGCCTTTGGTTTGCAGATGCGCGACGCAAAGCGATTTATGGGCTTGTTCGGGCGAAGTGCGCGCCAGATTCAGGATTTCATCGTTGCTGGACGTGCATTCGTGTTTTAAGGTCGTCTGAAAACCGCGTTCCGCCCCCAAACGCTGCAAGGCTTCTTCGTTAAACAAAGCAAGCGGGCGCACGAGCCGCCATTGCCCGTCGTGTTGGCGCAGCAGTCCGCGGATGTGTGCGGGCATCTGTTGCCAAAATCCGTTGAGCTGGTGCGGTTTCACGCCCGCGATACGCGCGAGATGGGAAACGTGTTGCGGCAGACCGTCGGCAAGTTCCGCTAAAACCCGACTGTGCGGCAGTTTCAGCGCGGTCATTTGCCGCCCTCAGCTGCTCGGATTTTTTCCAGTGTTTTCGTGGTGGAAGTCTGGTGCAGGAACGGAATGGAAAACACTTTGCCGCCGCGCGCCAGCGTTTCTTGCGCGCCGACAATTTTTTCGACCGGCCAGTCGCCGCCTTTAATCAGGATGTCGGGTTTGATTTGTTCGATCAGCTCGGCGGGCGTGTCTTCATCAAACCAAGTAACTAAATCCACGCTTGCCAACGCAGCCGCCACCGCCGCGCGGTTTTCCAGCGGATTGACGGGACGGTCGTCCCCCTTGCCCAAACGGCGCACGGACGCATCCGTGTTCAAAGCCAGCACCAACGCCGCCCCCGCCGACCGAGCCTGTGCCAGATAGGTAACATGTCCTCTGTGCAGAATATCGAAACAGCCGTTGGTAAAGACCAGCGGACGGGGAAGCTCGTGCAGACGCTGCGCCAATTCTTCGGGCGGGCAGATTTTGCGTTCGAAATCGGGGAGGGACCAGTCAGACATAATCGGGATTCCGTTGGGGATAAACAGACAGGCGGTATGATACCGAAGCGGGCGGAAAAGGAAAACCGCGGGATAAAAATAAGGAAAGGTCGTCTGAAAACCAAAATCGGATTTTCAGACGACTTTCAAACCCATCCTATTCGTGGGAGCTGCCCACGCTGCGCATCGGTTTGCGGGAAACGGTTCAAACCGTTATTTGAACCACCGCGACAGCGCCGGAATCCGCGACAGCAAGGCCGTATCCAAGAGCCAAATCACGGCGATGGCGGCGATGGCGGTCGGGAACAATACCGCCACGATCAAAAGCGGCACAGCCATTGCCCACCATACCGGCAGCTCGATTTTCTGTGCCGGAGGAATCAGTCCGCCCGCTTTGGACGGGCGGCGTTTCCACCACATCACGCAGCCGCTGACGCAGATGAAAATAACCGCCAGGCAGAACAAGACGTTCGCCAGCACGCTCCACCAGCCCAGCGTCCCCATGTGCAGCGCGATGCTGGCCGCCATGAATTTGCCGAAGAAGTTGTAATCGTTGAAACGGATGTCGGCCAGGATTTTGCCACTGTATTGGTCGATGTGCACCGTGCGGTCGGCGGTCGGGCTGACCATGTCGTAGCTCATCGAATCCTGCGACAGCGTCCACACGCCCGTTTCGCCTTTGGGCAGGTTGAGCTGGTATCGGCCTTTGAAACCGATTTCGCGAGCGAAGCGGTCAACCGTTTCCAAGGTCATCGGTTCGCTCGGATTGATGCCGTTTTCGCCCTTCGTCGTACCGGAAACAGGCATGGGCGTGAGTTCCAGAACCCACGGTGCTTCTTTGGTTTTGCCGTCGTTCAACACATCGCCGTGGGTCGGCACGACGGATACGGGATTCGGTTCGACCCCCCATTTACCGGCGGGGAACTGGCTCCAAGACTGAACGAACTTACCGCCCCAAATGCCCGCCCAAGCAACACCAGACAGGCAGAACAACAATAAAATCAAAGAAACCCAAGTGCCGAATGCGCCGTGCATGCTACGCCACCACGAGCGTCCTTTGCCCGTTTGCGGCACAAGCATGGATTTCAGGCTGCGCTGTTTCGCCCACCACAAATAAATCCCCGTAATCATCATCAGAATGGTCAGCGATGCGGCAGTTTCTATCAGATAGTCGCCCGCCGTGCCGAGCATCATATCGCCGTGGATTCCGTCCATCGTGTGATACCAGCCCTCATTGCGCGGCATGGAACTGACGACTTTCGCCGTGTAAGGATCGACGGCGACCATGGTCGCTTTGTCGTCGTTGTTCACGCGGAACACGGCAACCATATCGTCGGCGCGCGGCGCGATATATTGCACCACCGACGCGGTTTCAGGGTTCACAGACTGCCGCGCCGCTTCCGCCTGCGCCGACAAAGGCTGCACCTGCGCCTGCGGGGTAACGTTTATACGTTCGCCCTCTTTGCCGGTAATGTTGGCGAATAGCAGCATTCCCAACCCTGTGATGGCAAGCAGTGTCAGAAAGGGGGCGACCAGAAGTCCGAAATAAAAATGCCACCGCCACACGGTCAGATAGCGGCGGTTCGCTTGTTGCTCGGAACGGGGAGCGGGTTGGGATGTGTCCATAAATTCTCTCTGTTGTTTTATCGTGGATTGAAATTAGAAAACGCCTGCCCGCATGGGAATGACGACATAGGTATCCCCTATTTAATTTGAATTTACTATAAATTAATACAAAATAACTAATACTTTATAAGTATAACGAAGTTTTGGAATGCTAACAATTCCTGATGAAACCATTGCCGCATACGGAAATGCCAAAAGAAGACCGTATCCGGCAGAAATATAGTGGATTAAATTTAAATCAGGACAAGGCGACGAAGCCGCAGACAGTACAGATAGTA
>NZ_VTQF01000018.1:0-5374 GCF_008763935.1 Streptococcus mitis | reverse complement strand
GAAGCCGCAGACAGTACAGATAGTACGGCAAGGCGAGGCAACGCCGTACTGGTTTAAAGTTAAGCCACTATAGTTTACCGACCGAAAGCTCTTCATAGCAAAGCTTTAGCGTAAATAAAAAGGTCGTCTGAAACCTCAAACCGAGCTTTCAGACGACCTTTTTGTTTGTTCAATCAGAAATCGATGTTTTCGTAGGCATCGTCAAATACGAACGGGCCGCGTTCGCCACCGCTTTCGGATTCGAGGTGGATGCGGGTCATCATCATGGACTGATCGACTTCTTTCATCATGTCGTAGATGGACATGAGGGCGACGTTGACGCCGGTAATGGCTTCGGTCGTGATGCTTTTGCCGACTTCGGAGGTAACGGTAACGGTGGCTTTGACGTAGGCGAGTTCGATATCGACATCGAAATCGACGCGGACGTGTTGCAAGACGGCGGGTTGGTAAAGCGGGACAATCAGTCCGACCTGCTTGATGCCTTGGACGGCGGCAACACGGGCGACGTTGAGGATGCCTGCGTTTTGGGTGGCGTTTTCCGCTAAAACTTTGATGGCGGAGGTGCTCATGTTGATGGAGCCGCTTGCTACGGCGGTGCGGGGAGTGGGTTGGCGTTTGTCGTTTTCGCGTACGGAGTTGAAGTTGAACATACTGTGCCTGCATGAAAATAGGATTTTATGTCGTAGTATTTTACGGGATTTCTGCGCTTCGGACTATGCTGCGGATACAAACGGCAGAATAATCGGACTGAAATGCACGGGCGGCTTTGTTAAGCAATTAACGGCTCGGCTTGTGCGGACGCGGATTACATCAAGTTTCGGCGTTTTGCAACACCTTTTCCGATGGCGGTTTCAGACGACCTGCTATACAATGTTTTACGTTTGTTTTTGAGATAAATAAATAAAGAGAGAAAATCATGCAACTGCATATCCTGAACAATCCCAAGGACGCCGCTCTGGCAGCAGACGCGGAATTTTTGAAACAGTCTTTGTACAAACTTCTGCACGAAGAAGCCTCGCCGTTGGTGGTGGAAACGGTCAAACTGTTGTCCACTTCGGACGACAGCGCGGCTTTGATTGAGAAGGTTTTGCCGCAACTGGACGAACAGCAAACCCACGACCTGACGCTTGCCTGCGGTCTATTTGCGCAGATTCTGAACATCGCCGAAGACGTACACCACGAACGCCGCCGCCAAATCCACGAAGAGGCGGGACACGGCGGAGCGGAAGGCAGCCTGGCGGAAACGGTACGCAAACTCAAAGCGGCGAAAATCGGCGGCAAGGCGGTTCAAAAACAATTAAATACGACGAATGTTACCGCCGTTCTGACCGCGCACCCGACCGAAGTGCAACGCCAAACCGTGTTGAACTTCAACCGCCGCATCCGCGCCCTCCTGCCCCGTCGCGAACGCTGCACCCATGCCGACGCACTGGCGGAGTTACGCCGCGAAATCGACACTATTTTGCTGGGCTTGTGGCAAACCAGCGAAACGCGCCACCACAAACTCAGCGTCAACGATGAAATCAACAACGGCGTGTCCATTTTCCCGATGAGTTTCTTCGAGGCGCTGCCCAAACTCTACCGCAGCATGGAACGCGAGTTTCAGACGACCTATCCTGACGTTGACGTACCCGACATCTTAAAAATCGGCGGCTGGATAGGCGGCGACCGCGACGGCAATCCGTTCGTATCCGCCGAAACCCTGCGTTTCGCTTTCGGACGCCATGCCGACGCGGTGTTTCGTTTCTACCGCGGCGAACTCGACAAACTCTACCGCGAGCTGCCGCTTTCCGTCCGCCGCGTCAAAGTCAACGACGACGTGATGGCGTTGTCGGACGAATCGCCCGACGAAGAAATCGCCCGCACTGAGGAGCCGTACCGCCGCGCCATCGCCTACATCATGGCGCGCGTGATGGGCAAAGCCCGCTCGCTCGGCTTGGGCATGGGCTGCAAATTCGGCTTCATGATGCCTTACGCCTCGGCGCAAGAGTTTTCAGACGACCTTTACAAGCTGCAACGCTCACTCTGCGACAACGGCAGCGCGCTTTTGGGCGAAGGCAGACTCGCCGACCTGATTCGCTCCGTGTCCGTGTTCGGCTTCCACATGATGCCGCTCGACTTGCGCCAACACGCGGAAAAACACGCCGATGTCGTTGCCGAACTCTTCAAACACGCCGGTTTGGAAGACTACGCCAGCCTTTCCGAAACGGAAAAACAAACCGTCCTGCTGCGCGAGCTGAAACACCAGCGGCCGCTGTCCAGCCCGTTCATCACTTACAGCGAACACACCCGCCGCGAAATGGCGATTTTCAACGAAGCGCGCAAAATCAAAGACGAATTCGGTGAAAACGCCGTTACCCAGAGCATCATCTCCAACTGCGAACAGCCCAGCGACCTGCTCGCCCTCGCGCTGCTGCTCAAAGAAAGCGGCTTGTTGACGGTCGAAAACGGCAAACCGCAAAGCCGCATCAACATCGTCCCGCTCTTCGAAACCATCGAAGCCCTCGAAAACGCCTGCCCCGTCATGGAAACCATGTTCAGCAACGAATGGTATCGCGACCTGCTGCAAAGCCGCGACAACATTCAGGAAATCATGCTCGGCTATTCCGATTCCAACAAAGACGGCGGCTACGTTACCAGTTCTTGGTGCCTTTATCAGGCGGAATTGGGTTTGGTCGAACTCTTCAAAAAATACGATGTCCGTATGCGCCTGTTCCACGGTCGCGGCGGCAGCGTTGGACGCGGCGGTGGCCCGTCTTACCAAGCCATTCTCGCCCAACCGGCGGGCAGCGTAGCCGGACAAATCCGCATCACCGAGCAAGGCGAAGTCATCACCGCCAAATATGCCGACCCCGGCAACGCCGTGCGCAACCTCGAAACCCTTGTTGCCGCCACGCTCGAAGCCAGCCTGCTGCCCGATCAAAAAGACCCCGAACCCGCGCTCATGCAGGCGTTGTCGGACGTATCGTTCAAATACTACCGCGAGCTGATTACCCACCCCGACTTCATCGACTATTTCCTGCAAACCAGCCCCATACAGGAAATCGCCACCCTCAACCTCGGCAGCCGCCCCGCCAGCCGCAAAACCTTGGCGCGGATTCAGGACTTGCGCGCGATACCGTGGGTGTTCTCATGGATGCAAAACCGCCTCATGCTGCCCGCGTGGTACGGCTTCGGCAGCGCGGTGGAAAGCCTGTGCGAAGGCAAACCCGAAACCCTCGCCGCCCTGCGGGAACACGCGCAGCACAACCCCTTCTTCCAAGCCATGCTCTCCAATATGGAACAAGTCATGGCGAAAACCGACATCACCCTTGCCGAAAACTACGCCGGCTTGAGCGAATCGCCCGAAAAAGCCGCCGTCATCTTCGGCATGATTAAGGAAGAATACCAACGCAGCCGCAAAGCCCTGCTTGACCTTTTGCAAACCGACGAACTCTTGCGCGACAACCGCAGCCTCGCCCGCTCGCTTGCCCTGCGGATTCCGTACCTGAACGCGCTCAACGGCCTGCAAGTCGCTATGCTCAAACGCCTGCGCAAAGACCCGCACGACCCGCACACCCTCCTGATGGTGCACCTGACCATCAACGGCGTAGCACAAGGTTTGCGCAATACAGGTTAAGGCAGCACGAAAAAGGTCGTCTGAAAACCGTTTCAGACGACCTTTAGACCAAGCGCAAAACCGTAACGCGGTCTTTACCTGCGAAAGCCCATACTGTCTTTCAACCCGCTTGCCGCCCTTCTTTACGGGCTATTTTTACCTTATTTGCGAACCGCCTTTCCCAATAACCCTTTTCAGACGACCTTTTCCACACTTCCGCATACCATGCCGACCAAACCGCCCGCCTACCACATCACGCACAAAATCCGCCAAACCCGCCGCATTTCGCGCAAAAGCATTGCTTTTCTGTTCCTGCTGGCAGGTTCGGCACTGGTTGCGCTGACCGCCCTCCTGTTTGCCTGGATGGCGGATTTCGCGTTGGAAATGAATGCGGAGCTGGTGCAAAAATATCCTTGGTTTGCCTGGGTCGCCCTCCCCTTCGGGCTGCCGTTCATCGTCTGGATCACCCGCCGTTTCGCCCCCTACACCTCCGGCAGCGGCATCCCGCAAGTGCTCGCCAGCCTCGCCCTGCCCTACGGCGCCAACAAAACCCGCCTGATCCGCCTCCGCGAAACCCTCCTCAAAATCCCACTGACCTTCCTCGCC
Source organism: Streptococcus mitis (assembly GCF_008763935.1). Classification (GTDB taxonomy): domain Bacteria; phylum Bacillota; class Bacilli; order Lactobacillales; family Streptococcaceae; genus Streptococcus; species Streptococcus mitis_DB. The sequence continues at coordinate 1,170 of NZ_VTQF01000018.1, read as the reverse complement.
ATGTGCGCAGGTGCGTCCGTCGGGCGTGAAGGACCGTCCGTCCAAGTCGGCGCGGCAGTCATGAGCGCGTGGGGCGCATGGTGTAAAAAACACGGATTCGCCTTTCGCGGCATGCAGGAAAACGATCTTATCGCCGCAGGCGCGGCAGGCGGGCTGGCCGCCGCGTTCAACGCCCCGCTGGCAGGCGTGATTTTCGCCATCGAAGAACTCGGGCGCGAAGTCATGCTGCGTTGGGAGCGGCAAATCCTGCTCGGCGTCCTCGCCGCCGGTTTCATCCAAGTCGCCATACAAGGCAACAACCCCTATTTTTCAGGCTTCAGCGGCGGCGCGCTCGACAATATGCTCGGCTGGGTATTGGGCTGCGGACTCGCGTGCGGCATCGCAGGCGGACTGTTCGGACGCACCCTGTATCTCGGCGCCACCGCCTTCGCCCCCGCCAAATGGCGCGAACACATCCGCCGCCATCCCCTGATTACCGCCGCCCTCATCGGCATCCTGCTCGCCGCCATCGGCACGCTTTACCAAGGCAAAACCTACGGCACAGGCTACCACGAAGCCGCCCAAGCCCTGCGCGGCATCCACGAAGCCCCCGCCGGACTCGCCATCGCCAAATGGTTCTCCACCGTCCTGACCTACTGGACAGGTACGCCCGGCGGCATCTTCACCCCTTCCCTCACCATAGGCGCAGTCTTGGGCGAACACATCGCCATCCTCACCGGACTCACCCAAGGCACCCACGTCCTCGTTCTAATCTGCATGGCAGCCTTCCTCGCCGGTGCCACCCAATCGCCGCTCACCTCCGCCGTCGTCGTGATGGAAATGACCGGCGGACAAAACCTCCTCTTCTGGCTGCTCATCGCCTGCATCTTCGCCTCACAAGTCTCCCGCCAATTCTCCCCCCGCCCCTTCTACCACGCCGCAGGCACACGCTTCAAACGGCAGGTGGAACAAAGCGGACAGAAGTGAAGCCCGATATTTCTGATAAAGTAATGTGTAGAAAAAAGTCGTCTGAAACTAGAAATCAAGTTTTCAGACGACCTCTTATGTTTGGACTGCCTATCGGTTTTGAGTGGCACGGCATCCGTAGCGTGGGTTCTACCCACGAAGATATAGTGGATTAAATTTAAATCAGGACAAGGCGACGAAGCCGCAGACAGTACAAATAGTACG
>NZ_VTQF01000017.1:0-5450 GCF_008763935.1 Streptococcus mitis | reverse complement strand
CCAAACGGCTTGATTTGAGTTTTGGTATTTTTGCCCGACGGGGTGAAAAATACAGTTGCTACGATATTGCGCCCGTTTGGGCGACGGGCGCGGTTTGGATTATTTGAAATTCAATATCGGCCAACCTTTTGCTTTGGCTTCTTGTTCCAGCTCGGCATCGGGATTGACGGCGACGGGTTCGTTGACGAGGCGCAGCAGCGGCAGGTCGTTTTTGGAGTCGCTGTAAAAATAGGTTTTGCCATAGCTTTCGAGCGTTTCGCCGCGTTCGGCGAGCCATTGGTTCAGGCGGGTTATTTTGCCTTCTTTGAGACTGGGTGTGCCGATGTAGTTGCCGGTGTAGCGGCCGTCGGCACCGGTTTCAAGTTGGGTGCCGATAATGTTGGTGATGCCGAAAAGGTGGCAGATGGGGGTGATGATGAACTCGTTGGTCGAGGAGATCACGAGGGTTTCGTCGCCCGCCATTTGGTGGCTTTGCACCAGCATACGCTGCATGGGTGAGATGTGGGGTGTGATGAACTCCGCCATAAATTCGCGGTGAAATTCCGCCAGCTCTTCTTTGCTGTAACGGGCGAGCGGGGCGAGGTGGAATTTGAGGAAGGCGTCGATGTCGAGGCAGCCGTTTTGGTAGTCGCGGTAGAATTTTTCGTTTTGCGTTTCGGTTTCGACAGCGTCAACCAGCCCTTTTTTGATGAGGTATTGCGGCCAAGAGTGGTCGGAATCGGTGTTGATGAGGGTGTTGTCGAGGTCGAAGATGGCGAGGTTTTTCATTGGGTTTCCTGTTGTTTCAAAAGCTGGCGCAGAAGCGGCAGGGTGATGCGTTTGCCCATGGTAACGGCGTAGTTGTCCAGCGTGTCGAGCATCTGCATCAGGCTGTCCATGTCGCGCCGCCAGTGGTTGAGCAGGTATTCGAAGATTTCGGGGTCTATGGTGACTTGGCGAGCCGCCGCCATGCTGACGAGCGCGTCAATTTTTTCTTGGTCGGTCAGGGGTTTGACTTCGTAAACGAGGCAGTACGCCATGCGGGTGCGCAAGTCTTCGCGGATGACGAGCTGTTGGGGCGTGTGTTCGGAGCTTAACAGCAGAAAGCCTTTACCGCTGTTGCGGAAACGGTTGAATACGGCAAACAGGAGGGCTTGTTCTTCGTTGCCCAGTTTTTCGATTTGGTCGATGGCGAGGTATTCGGCTTCAAAGGCGGCTTCGGTCAGGGGCGTGGCGGCGGCGTCGATATAGACGGCTTTTTTCCCCGCGTCGAGCGCTTGGGCGACCCACGCGCGCAGCAGGTGGCTTTTGCCCGCGCCTTCTTCGCCCCAGACGTAGATAAACGGGTCGTGTTTATGCTGTAACACATAGACCAGTTCGGCATTTTCCGTTCCGAGGAATTTGTCGAAACCGGGATAGCCGCGTTCGGCGAAGTCGAAAATAAGCTGGTTCACAAAGGCATACCGGATGGGTTGGAATCGGGTTTATTGTACGTTGTTTTGTCAGGGCGCATCAAGGCGCAGGGTCGTCTGAAAAAGGGGCGCGCGGCATGGGTTTCATATACAATGGCAGACATTTTGCAACGCGTCTGTTTTCAGACGACCCCTGTCTTTTTTATTTCAGGAAAATCTCGTGATTTCGACCCTTATTGATTTTATCCTCCACATCGACCAGCATTTGGTCGAGATTTCCGCGCAATACGGCGTATGGATTTACGCGGTGTTGTTTTTGATTATTTTCTGCGAAACCGGTTTGGTGGTTACGCCGTTTCTGCCGGGCGATTCGCTGCTGTTTGCCGCGGGCGGGATTGCCGCAGTCGGCAGCATGAATATTCATGTCATGGTCGCGCTGCTTTTGGCCGCCGCGATTTTGGGCGATGCCGCCAACTTCATGATCGGCAAGTTTTTCGGGCGCAAACTCTTCGCCAACCCCGATTCTAAAATCTTCCGCCAGTCTTATCTGGAGAAAACCCACGCGTTCTACGAAAAACACGGCGGCAAAACCATCATCATCGCCCGCTTCGTCCCGATTGTGCGCACGTTTGCCCCGTTTGTCGCGGGCATGGGCAGCATGCACTACGGCACTTTCATCCGCTACAACATCATCGGCGCGGTATTGTGGGTCTTGTCGTTTTCCTATGCCGGCTATTTCTTCGCCAATATTCCGGTTGTCAAAAACAATCTGGCTTTGGTCATGGTGGCGATTATTGTGATTTCCATCTTGCCGGGCGTGATCGAAGTCATCCGCGCGAGAAGGGCGGCGAAGAAATAAAAAATGGAACAATAAGAAAAGGTCGTCTGAAAACGTTTTTCAGACGACCTTTTGCAATCGTTCCAAGCTTTTATTGATAAACACGTCCATTGTGTTCCAACCAGCCGTCGGTATGGCGGCCTGCGGGGTCGTGGTGCGTCCAATGGAGGACGCCGCCCTGCTCCGACCATTCGTATTCGCCGTAGAAGCCGACTTTATCGCCTTTTTTCAAGCCTTTGATTTTGTCGGCGAGGTCGATGTTGTGTGCCACTAAAAGGGTTTGCCCGCTCGACAGCTTCAAGATAAACCGCTGATGACGCGTGCCTTGGTTGTCGTCAGGCAGCGTTTTGAGAACCGTACCTGCGCCCTTCACTTGAATATCGCTCTCTTGGTTTTCAAAGGCTTGCTGCAATATTTGTTCCGCGCTGCCCTGTCCTACTTGGCGGTCGAACTTCGGCTGCTTCGGTTGCGACTTTTTGGATGGAGGCTGCTCAGGCTCTGGCTGTTCGGATGGGCGTTTTTCCGCTTGGGTTTGGGTCTGCGTTTGGGTTGGTACGGCATCCGCTGCCTGACCCTGCCGCCCCTGCTGCATTTTTTGATAACCGATTGCCACGGCGGTAACAATCAGTATCCAAATCCATTTGTTTTTGTTCATAAAATCCGCGCCCAAAAAAATGCCCGACGGTGTATCGGGCATAAGTTATTTGAAAGGAGTTAAATCACGATAACGTGAGCCGCCATTATATACAAAACCGGCGGAAAAATCAGCATTTTCAGGCTAATACCTGAAGCGGCTGCGTTATCACGCTTTTTTGTTTCCCTGACTGTATTTCATTTCGTATTTGATGTCGTTTAGGATTTTTTTCACGTTGTAATCCAAAAGCTGTTCCACCAAATCGGGCGCCTGCTCGCTGAGGGTTTGTTGGAGCTGGTAGGTAAACAGCGCCATTTGTTTCTGCACGGCGGTGCGTATCATGCCGTTGACTGCGTCGGCGACGTGCGGGCGCAGGCGTTTGATTAAACGCTCGCTCAGGTCTTGCTCGGAAATGCAGAACACTTCCCTGCGGTTGATAACCTGCGGGTTCAGCACGTTGATATTGACGGTAATCGGCGGCATTTCTTGCTTGAGGTCGTCTGAAACCTGCTCTTGCGCCTGCGGATTTTCATTTTCAGACGACGTTGCCTCTTCTTTTTCGGGCGCGTCAAATTCGACCGTTTTACGTTTCGGGTTCAGCCAAACCGTACGCGTGGACTCGATTTGTCTGTCTGACGCGCTCATTTGCAGCGAAGACTGCGCGTTCAGCCAGTTTTCCTGCAAAATCACCATCGCATCGGTCTCCGCCGTTTCGGCAGCGTCTTCCTCCAGCATGGCGTTATGCTCCTCCTGCCATTTGCGCAGATATTCCGTCAACACGGCATCGCGGTTGGCATCGTCGAGCTTGACCGACTTGGCTTTGGGCTTCTGCTCGAGAGCTGGCTCTTGAGATTCGCGCACCAAAGGCGCGTGTGTGTAAGGTGCGTTCAATTGGCGGGTTTGACGCAGCTTTTCCAAGCGGCTTTCCCAATCCAGGCTTTCATCCGTTTGTTGTGGCGTATCGGGACGATTCGTATCCATTTTTTGCTTTCGTTCTTCCGTTGTGTCATTTCATTTCACGCGCATAGCGAATGCCGTGATTTGCTATAATGCGGTATTTTAACAGATTCCTAGGAACACATCATGAGCAGCATCGAACAACGCCTCGAATATTTGGAAGAAGCCAACGACGTTTTGCGTATGCAGAACCACGTCCTCGCCACCGCACTCAAAGGTCTGATCCGTTCGCTGCCGTCCGACATGGCAAACGAAGCCGTCGAGTCCATCCAGCTTGCCTTTGAAGACGCGCTCGCCGAGTTGAACTACGAAGACAGCCCGCATACCGATCTCTTCCATGACGTAACCTACGCTTTTTTCCGCGAAAAAGAACACTGACGCGTAGCGACTTCCCCAAACCGTGTTAAACTATCCGTTTATTTATTAATATCCGTAAAGAAGGAACCTCCCCATGAACATGAAAAAATGGATTGCAGCCGCCCTCGCCTGCTCTGCGCTGGCACTCTCCGCCTGCGGCGGTCAAAGCAAAGACGCATCCTCGTCAGCCCCTAAAGCCGACAAAGTGTACCGCGTCGCCGCCAACGCCGAATTCGCCCCCTTCGAATCATTGGATTCCGCCGGCAACGTTGAAGGTTTCGACATCGATTTGATGAACGCCATGGCAAAAACCGGCAACTTCAAAGTCGAATTCAAACACCAGCCTTGGGACAGCCTCTTCCCCGCGCTCAAAAACGGCGATACGGATATCATTATCTCTGGCGTAACCATTACCGACGAGCGCAAGCAATCCATGGATTTCACCGACCCTTATTTTGAAATCACCCAAGTCGTCCTTGTTCCTAAAGGCAAAAAAGTCGCCTCTTCAGACGACCTCAAAAACATGGCGAAAGTCGGCGTCGTTACCGGTCAAACCGGCGACTTCTCCGTTTCCAAACTCTTGGGCAACGACAATCCGAAAATCGCCCGCTTTGAGAGCGTTCCTTTGGTCATCAAAGAGCTGGAAAACGGCGGCGTGGATGCCGTGGTCAGCGACAGCGCGGTCATCGCCAACTATGTGAAAAACAACCCGACCAAAAGCATGGACTTTATCACGCTGCCTGATTTCACGATTGAAAACTACGGCATCGCCGTACGCAAAGGCGACGAAGCGACCGCTAAAATGCTGAACGAAGCGCTGAAAAAAGTACGCGACAGCGGCGAATACGACAAAATCCACGCCAAATACTTCGCCAAAGAAGGCGATAAAGCGGCAGCCGCCAGCCAAGCAGCCAGCCAACCTGAAGCAGCCAAATAATCTGTTTCAACGTTCTTAAGCAATAAGAAAGGTCGTCTGAAAGCCTGTATCGCGGGTTTCAGACGACCTTTTGTTTATTTTGTTTAATGAGCCGGCCATTTTATCTCTAATGACGGCTATACTATCCCTGCAATTTTCCGACTGACATCTACGGACAATCGTCCCAAGAGATTCAAACGTTTTAATGTTTGCAACGACATTGCAAGATTTTGCCCAAAACTTCAATACCCTTGAAAGTGAATTTATGTCCAATCAGATAGAACAACAATCAGACTTGTATATCGGAACTCCCGTATCATAGCAACAAACCGCCCGGCCGCCACCCGCATCCCACCA